>NZ_JAUMYY010000024.1 GCF_030528405.1 Fusobacterium sp. | reverse complement strand
AATTAAATAAAAAATAAAATTCAATCTTTTTTATAAATATTTTTTTCAAAAAAACATTAGGTGTATGTTATAATATAAATTATTTAAATATTTATATAGAGGTCGAAAATGGCAAAAATAATTGTAAAAAAAGATAGGGAACAAAAAATATTAAATTTTTATCCTAATATATATGAAGATGAAATAAAAGAAAAAATAGGAATAGTTAAAAATGGAGATATAGTTGATATTTGTAATGCTGAAATGAAATTTTTAGCAAGAGGATATATAGTGGAAGGAAGCAATGCATATGTTAGAGTTTTAACTACAAAAGACGAAAAAATAAATAAAGAATTTATTTTTGAAAGAATAAAAAAGGCTTATGAAAAAAGAAGACATCTTTTAGAAGAAACTAATAGTATTAGGGTTTTCTTTTCTGAAGCTGATTATATACCAGGTTTAGTAATAGATAAATTTGATAAATATATTTCAGTACAATTTAGAAATTCTGCAGTTGAGATTTTTAAAGCAGATATAATAAATGCTATAAAGAAATATTTAAAACCTAAAGGTATTTATGAAAGAAGTGATGTAGAAAACAGAGTTATTGAAGGGGCTTCTTTTAAAACAGGTATTTTAGATGGTGAGATTCCTAATAGAATAATAATGCATGACAATTCTATAAAATACAATATAGATATAATAAATGGACAAAAAACAGGATTTTTTTTAGATCAGAGAGTTTCAAGAAAGTTTATTAGTTCTTATATTAATGAGAAAACTAGATTTTTAGATGTTTTTTCAAGTAGTGGAGGCTTTTCTATGGCTGCTCTAAAAGCTGGAGCCAAAGAAGTTATAGCTATAGATAAAGATAAGTATGCTTTGGAATTATGTTATGAGAATTTTAAATTAAATGAATTTGAAGAGAGCAATTCAAAATTTTCAACTATTGAGGGAGATGCTTTTATTATTTTAAATAGTCTTGCAGCAAGAAATGAAAAATTTGACATCATAACATTAGATCCTCCTTCACTTATAAAAAAGAAGTCTGAAATTTATAGAGGAAGAGATTTCTTTTTTGAGCTTTGTGATAAAAGTTTTAAAATTATAAAAAATAATGGCATACTAGGAGTAATTAGCTGTGCATATCATATAAGTTTACAAGATTTAATAGAAGTTACAAGAATGGCTGCCTCAAAAAATGGAAAGCTATTAAGTGTAATTGGAATTAATTATCAGCCAGAAGATCATCCATGGATTTTACATATACCAGAAACTTTATATTTGAAAGCTCTCTGGGTGAAAATTGAAGAAAGATAGGAGGATAGAAATGTATTTAGATATATTAATACTATTACTTATTGGAATAGGAATATTTAGTGGTTTAAGAAATGGAATTTTTACGGAAGTTATATCTCTTCTTGGTTTTGTTATTAATGTTATTATTGCAAATATATATACTCCTGTCGTATTAAAGTTTTTTAAAAAAGCAGAGAATATATTTGGAAATAATTATTTAATAACATATATAGTTACATTTATAACAGTTTATTTAATAATATCAATGGTTTTAATCTTTGTAAAAAAGGCCTTGAAAGAACAAAGAAAAGGATTTTTAAATAGAGTATTGGGTGGACTTTTAGGCTTTATAAAAGGAATTGCAGTTTCACTTATAATTGTTGTTATATATACATATATAATCAATATAGCTCCTAGTTTAGAAGTATATTCAAAAGATAGCAGAACCATAGAGTTATTCTATGAGATTGTTCCCAATGTTGAAAAACATATACCAGATATTTTACTTGAAAATTTTAATAAAAATGCAACAAAAAAAATAATTGAAAAACATATAAATACAGTAATATAGGAGAAATATGAAGATAATAAATAAATATATTTTAGAAGAATTAAAAGGTCCAGTAGTATTATCTGTATTTATTTTTACCTTTATTTTTTTACTGGATATAATGGTTACTATGATGGAGAATATAATTGTAAAGGGCATATCTTTAATAGATATTTTAAGACTGCTTTCTTTTTATATTCCACCAATTTTAACACAGACAATACCTATAGGCTTATTTTTAGGAATTATGATATGTTTTTCTAAATTTAGTAGAAATAGTGAATCAGTGGCTATGGTATCTACAGGTATGTCAATAAAGGATATATTAAAGCCTATATTATGCCTTGCTTTTCTCTTATCTTTTTTTATATTATTTTTGCAGGAGAGTATTATTCCTAGATCCTTTGTTAAATTAAAATATTTGGGGGCAAAAATAGCCTATGAAAATCCAATTTTTCAGTTAAAAGAAAAAACATTTATTGATAATGTGGAAAATTATAGTATATATGTTGATGAAGTTGATTCGAGCGGTAAGGCAAATAATATTTTAGTTTTTGAAAAGAGTGACAAAAATAATTTTCCCACTCTTTTAGTAGGTAAAGAAGCTTTGTGGAATGATTACTCCATAGTTATTAAAAATGCAGAATTTGTAAATTTTAGTGAAGAAGGGAAAAAAAACATAATAGGAAGATTTGATGAAAAAAAAGTTTCACTAACTCCATTTTTTGAAGATATAAACTTGAAAATAAAGGATGTGGAATCTCTTAGTATAAAACAATTATTGTCGGATATGAAATACAAGGATCATGAGGATAAACTTTCTTATAAAGTTGAAATTTTTAGAAAATTAGCTCTTATATACTCTACATTGCCTCTCTCTATTTTAGGTTTGGGGCTTTCTATAAGTCATCATAGAACTTCTAGAAAATATTCTTTTTCATTGGCAATTTTAATAGTTTTTTCATATATAGTACTCTTAAATATAGGTATAGTTTTAGCAAATTCAAAAAAAATAAATGCCTTTGTTGCAACTTGGTTACCTAATATTTTACTGTCATTGATTGCATATAAATTTTATCGTTTAAAACAATTGAGGGGAATATAATGATAAAAAAAATGGATATTTATATAAGTAAATATTTTCTTAAGTATTTTTTTATGAGTAGTTTTTCTTTCTTAGGAATATTTTTATTAGCACAGATGTTTAAAATTATAAAGTATATAAATGAAGGTAGATTAGTGGGAAAAAATATATATTTATATATACTTAGTCTAATACCTAAAATATTTATAGATATAGCACCACTTTCTGTTTTATTAGCAGGATTAATTACTATAAGTATTATGGCAAGCAATTTAGAAATTATATCTTTAAAAACTTCGGGTATACGTTTTTTTAGGATAGTTACAGCACCACTTCTTTTATCTTTTTTTATTTCATTGTCAGTATTCTTTATATATAATTCTATATATACAAAATCATTGTCTACTATTAATTTATTAAGAGGAA
Source organism: Fusobacterium sp. (assembly GCF_030528405.1). Lineage (GTDB taxonomy): Bacteria > Fusobacteriota > Fusobacteriia > Fusobacteriales > Fusobacteriaceae > Fusobacterium. The sequence continues at coordinate 21,963 of NZ_JAUMYY010000024.1, read as the reverse complement.
GAGAAACAGAAAACACTATAGTTTTGCCTAATGAAAAGCAAAATGCTTTCTATAGAAATATTGAAGGAAATTATTTGTATTTTGCTAAAGAAATTAATAGAAAAGAATCCAGAGCGTCTTATATAGAGGTAGTTGTATATGATAAAGATATTTCAAATCTTAAAGAGGTCATTACGGCTAAATCTGCAAGTTTTGATAAGGAAGAAAAGATATGGATATTCAACGATGTAAATATTTATAATGCTGAAAAGAAAGAAGAGATAAATTTAAAAGAATACAAAAATGAAAAATTTATAGATGGACCAGACAATTTTATAAGAACAAAGGGAATAGACCCTAGAATGCAAACTATAAAAGAATTAAAAAAATCAATAAAGGAACAAAAAAGTATAGGAGAGGATATTAAAATCTATTTAGTGGAGTTAGCTAAAAGATATTCATTTCCTTTTGCAAGCTTCATTGTTGCCTTTATAGGTTTATCTGTTGGTAGTAAATATATAAGAGGTGGAAAATCTACTATAAACTTGGTTATATGTATAGTAGTGGGCTATGCCTATTATATAGTTTCTGGTGCATTTGAAGCTATGAGTCTAAATGGAATATTAAACCCATTTTTTGCAAGCTGGATACCTAATATACTTTATTTAATAATAGGATTATTTTTTATGAATAAAGCAGAATACTAATAAGGAGAAGATGTGAATAATATAGAACTTAAAAAAATGAAAAATGGTATAACTTTAATAACAGAGGTTATACCCAGTATGGAAACTTTTAGTTTAGGGTTTTATGTAAAAACAGGTGCTATAAATGAGAGAAAAGATGAAAGTGGAATTTCACATTTCATAGAACATCTATTATTTAAAGGTACTAAACAGAGATCTGCCAAAGAAATATCTGAGTTTGTTGACTTTGAAGGAGGAATGATAAATGCCTTTACTTCAAGAGATACTACTTGCTATTATATAAAACTTATGGCAAGTAAAATAGACATTGGAATAGATATTTTAACTGATATGTTTTTAAATTCAACTTTTGATAAAGAAAATATAGAAAAAGAAAGAAATGTAATAATAGAAGAGATAAGAATGTATGAAGATATACCAGAAGAAATAGTACATGAAAAAAATATTGAATTTGCACTGAGCGGAATACATTCAAATTCAATTTCTGGAAGTGTAGAAAGCTTAAAAAAAATAGATAGAGATTTAATTTTAAATTATTTAAATGAACAGTATACACCTGATAATTTAGTTATAGTTGCTGTGGGAGCCTTTGATAAGGATTATTTATTTAATCAATTAAAAGAAAAATTAAAAAATTTAGTTAAGAAAAAAAGTGTAAGAACTTTAGATCTTTCTTATAAAATAAATTCTGGTGAAAATATTATAAAAAAGGACTCAAACCAAGTTCATTTATGCTTCACTACAAGAGGAATAGCTTATAGAGATCCTCTAAGGTATTCTGTAGCAATAATTTCTAATATTTTAGGCGAAGGAATGAGCTCAAGGCTTTTCCAAAAAATAAGAGAAGAAAGAGGCTTGGCATATTCGGTTTATTCTTACTTAACCAGATTTGAAAATTGTGGACTACTTTCAGTCTATGTAGGAACAACTAAAGAAGATTATAGAACAGTTATTGAGCTTATCAAAGAGGAATTAGAGAGTATCAAGCAAAATGGTATAAGTGAAAGAGAATTAAAGAAAGCAAAAAATAAATATGAAAGTGCTATAACTTTTAGTTTGGAAAGTATGGGATCTAGGATGAATAGATTGGCTTCATCATATTTAAATTATGGAAAAATAATAAGCTTAGAGGAGCTTAGAAAAGAAATAGAAGCAGTTAGTTTAGAAGATATAAAAAAAGCTGCACAATTTATTTTTGATGAAGGCTTTTATTCACAGACTATTGTTGGTAATATATAAAAATATGGAGAAAAATTATGGAAAAGATAAAAATTAAAGTTATAAAAGAAAAAGATGTTGTTTTACCCAAATATGAAACTAATGGATCAGCTGGACTTGATGTGAGAGCAAATATAAAAGAAGCAATTACTTTAAAGTCTTTAGATAGAGTTTTAATACCAACTGGTTTAAAGATGGCGATACCTTTAGGTTATGAGGTGCAAGTTAGACCAAGAAGTGGTCTTGCGATCAAGCATGGAATAACGATGCTTAACTCTCCAGGAACTATTGATAGCGATTATAGAGGAGAAATTAAAGTTATAGCTGTTAATTTAAGCAAGGATGACTATACTATAGAGCCTAATGAAAGAATAGCACAACTTGTTTTAAATAAAGTCGAACAGATGGAACTTATTGAAGTGGAATATTTAGATGAAACTGAGCGTGGTGAAGGTGGTTTTGGTCATACTGGAAAATAAAATATGGCTTTTAAACTATTTATAATAATTTTTAAAGAAGGTAAGTTATGAGTAATGGATTTTTTAAGAACTTTTTAAAAAAAATATCAAAAATAAATATTTTATTGATAATAAATGTTCTTTTGATTTTTATTTTAAGTTTGTCTACTATATATAGTGCAACTTTATCAAAAAGTTCTTCTTTTTTTAAAAAAGAGATAATATGGTTCATCATAGCCTTTTTGGTGTTTCTTTTTATTTCTTTTATTGATTATAGGAAATATTCAAAATATTCTTCCTATCTTTATATTTTTAATTTACTTTTACTTGTATCGGTTTTAGTTTTTGGAACTAAAAGATTGGGTGCAAGAAGATGGCTAGATTTAGGACCTATAACTATACAACCTTCAGAGTTTGCTAAGTTATTTTTAATTTTAACTTTCTCTGCCTTCTTGGTAAAAAATTATTCTGAAAAATATATGGGATTTAAATCCATGTTTATATCATTTTTACATATTTTTCCAGTATTTTTTTTAATACTCATTGAACCAGATTTAGGAACTTCCTTAGTAGTAATATTAGTATATGGAGTACTTCTATTCTTAAATAGACTAGATTGGAAATGTATAGTTGCAGTTTTTTTGTCCGTTTTCTTCTTTCTTCCTTTTGCATATAAATTTTTATTGAAAGAATATCAAAGGAATAGAGTTAATACTTTTTTAAGCCCTGAAAATGATGCTCTGGGAACGGGTTGGAATATAAGTCAATCAAAAATTGCCATAGGTTCTGGGCAAATATATGGAAAAGGATTTATGAATAATACACAGGGGAAGCTAAGATTTTTACCAGAATCTCATACAGATTTCATAGGTTCTGTTTTTTTGGAAGAAAGAGGATTTATTGGTGGCTCTATACTTATTCTTCTTTATATATTTTTGTTAGCACAAATAATTTATATAGCTGATACTACTGAAGATCAATTTGGAAAATTGATTTGCTATGGAATAGCAACAATTTTCTTCTTTCATATATTTGTAAATTTGGGTATGATAATGGGAATAATGCCTGTAACTGGTCTTCCTCTTTTACTTATGAGTTATGGTGGAAGTTCTTTGGTCTTTTCTTTTTTAATGCTTGGAGTTGTTCAAAGTGTTAAGATTCATAGAGGTATAAAATGATAGAATATATTATAGATGAGGACTATTCTGGAATTAGACTTGATAGTTATATTAAAAAAAAATTAACTTCTCTGTCTTTAACAGAAATTTATAAATTCATTAGAAAGGGAAACATAAAAATAAATAATAAGAAATGCAAGCATGATACGAGGTTAAACTTAGGAGATAGATTACAAATATATCTTAAAATGGATATTGGAAAAGAAGATGATAAGAAAGCTTTTATAAAGCTCTCAGAAGATAAAACTAAAAAATTAAAAAAAATTATTGTTTTTGAAGATGAAAATATATTTATTATAAACAAAGAGGCAGGTCAAGTAATACACAGAGGGAGTGGTCATAGCATAAGTTTACTTGAAGAATACAGAGCTTATTTTCAAAATAATATAATAAATTTTGTTAATAGAATTGATAAGGACACCTCTGGTCTTGTAATAGGGGCAAAGAATATAAGAACTGCTAGAAAACTAGCTGAATATATAAGAGAAAAAAAAATTAAAAAGAAATATTATATTTTAGTTCATGGCTTTATTGAAGATGAAAATTTTTCTTTAGTAAATTATTTAAAAAAAGAAGAAGAAAATGTAGTCGTTTTAGACTATGAGGAAAAAGGATATAAAAAATCTACAACATATTTTAAAAGAATTTTTTCTTCAAAGCTATATAGTTTATTAGAAGCTGAATTAGAAACAGGAAGGACACATCAGCTTAGAGTACAACTGGCACATATTCATCATCCTATAGTGGGAGATAAAAAATATGGAAGATATGATAGTGAGGAAGAGATGTTTTTACATTCTTATTATATTGATATTCCAAATGAAAATATTAGAATTAGTTTAGAAATACCAAAAACTTTTATAGATAAACTTAAGAATTGAAGGAGGAAAAATGGGATTTTTGGATAAGTTTTTTAAGATTAGTGAAAGAAATAGTACTATTTCTACTGAAGTAATGGGAGGAATTACAACATTTTTAGCTATGTCATATATTATTATAGTTAATCCTTCTATACTTTCTATTTCTGGGATGGATAAAGGAGCTCTTATTACAGTTACTATAATATCTACTGTATTTGGAACTTTGCTTTCAGGTTTGTACGCTAATGTGCCAATTGCATTAGCACCTGGTATGGGCTTAAATGCATTCTTCACATTTACTTTAGTTTTAGAAAAAGGAGTAAGTTGGCAAGTTGCTTTAGGTATGGTATTCATATCAGGAGTATTTTTCTTAATTCTTTCATTAGGAGGAATTAGAGAAAAAATAGCAGATGCAATTCCTTATGATCTTAAAATTGCAGTTGGTGGAGGAATAGGATTGTTTATTGCATTTATTGGTTTAAAAGCAATGGGATTAATAGTTGCAAATCCTGCTACATTTGTTAGTATAGGTCCATTTACTAAAACACTATGCATATCTATAGTAGGTCTTTTTGTAGTTATCATAATGGAAGTTAAAAAAATGAAAGGTGGAATCTTAATAGGAATAATTCTTACGACAATTTTAGCAATATTATTTGGAGAAGTTGAACTACCTAAAGAAATAATTTCAAGACCACCAAGCATAGCTCCAATTGCATTTAAACTTGATATAAAAGGTGCTTTGCAGATTTCTTTGTTAGGACCTATATTTTCTTTTATGTTTGTAGATTTATTTGATTCTTTGGGAACACTAATTAGTTGTGCAAAAGAAATGAATATGCTTGATAAGAATGGAAAAGTAAAAGATCTAGGAAAAATGTTATATACAGATGTAGCTTCTACAATAGTTGGTGCGACTTTAGGAACAAGTACAGTTACTTCTTTTGTAGAGTCGGCAGCTGGAATAGGTGCAGGAGCGAGAACTGGACTCTCTTCTGTTGTAACTTCAATTGGTTTTTTACTTGCATTATTTTTTGCTCCACTTATTTTAATAGTTCCTGGATATGCAACTGCTCCAGCTTTAATAATAGTTGGCATATATATGTTTAAGCAATTGGTATCTTTAAATTTTTCAGATTTAAAAATTCTATTTCCAGCCTTTGTAATAATATTTACAATGCCACTAACATATAGTATTAGCACGGGTATAGCATTAGGTTTCTTAGCATATATAATAATACATCTTGTCACTGGTGATTTTAGAAAATTAAATATACCTCTTGTTTTTATAGGTATTATATGCCTTATCCATACAATAGTTTAATATTTGATAAATTTGTAAATTAACTAGATAAAACAAGTAAAAAATAAAATATTATTCTTGACATATCGCTTTATTTATAGTAAAATTCGGCTATAGACAAATTAATTGTTGGCAAACTATAAGTTTTAACTAATTTTATTATTATAATATATGGAGGTTTTATTATGACTAAAAAAGAATTTGTTGCTGCTTTTGCAGAAAAAGGTGGATTAAAATTAAAGGAATCTGAAAGATTAGTAAATGCTTTCTTAGAAACAGTTGAAGGTGCTTTACTTTCTGGACAAGGAGTAAGATTTATAGGATTTGGATCTTGGGAAGTTAAAAAAAGAGAAGCTAGAGAAGTTATGAATCCTCAAACTAAGAAAAAAATTAAAGTTAAAGCTAAAAAAGTTGTTAAATTCAAAGTTGGAAAAACTTTAGCTGACAAAGTTGCAAAAATGAAATAATTCATAATTATAAAAAGACTGATTGTTAATTCAATCAGTTTTTTTTTGTATAAAGAAAGCACTTACTATGTGAGTTCTTCAAAATGAATCTTAAATTTGCAAAAAGCTAATTAATAATTTATAATACAAATAATAAGATATTTGAAATAATATAGAGGAGTTAAAATGAGTATACTGTCTAAAGATAAAAATGAAATAATACAGGGACTTCTTTGGAAAAGTTTTATATTTTATTTTTTTCCTATATTAATGAGTAACTTAGTACAACAGTCATATAGTATAGTTGATGCAATTATTATTGGAAATTTTGCAGGAAAGGAATCACTTGCGGCAATTGATGCTCCACTTGCATATATAAGGTTATTAATAAGTACTTTTATTGCACTTTCATCAGGTGGAGGAATAGTAATTTCTCAAGCATTTGGAAAAAAGGATTGGTCAGGAATAAAAAATAATATTTCAATTTTATTAAATTTATCTTTATTTGGAGGTATTATATTAACAGGAATAGGAATAATTTTTGCACCCAAATTTTTAAGGATAATGCTTGTTCCAGAAGATATATTTAATTTAAGTCTTGTTTATTTAAGAGTTTATTTTTCGGGAACTGTATTTGTTTTTTTATACAATATTATTTCAGGAATACTTCAAGCAATGGGAGATTCAAAAAATCCTTTTATTTATTTAACAATAAGCTCTATATTAAATATATTTTTAGATATAGTTTTTGTGGCATATTTTAAAATGGGGACATTGGGTGCTGCTCTAGCTACAATCATGAGTCAAGGAGTAGCTACAGTTTTAATTTTTTATAGATTGCTGAAATATAAAGATTTTTTTCTTTTTAAAATTTTTAATTATAGAAGAGATAAAGAATATCTTATTCAAATCTTTATACTGGGTCTTCCAATGGCAATGCAGGCAATTATATTTTCAATAGCGAATATGTTTATGCAGAGAGAAATAAATAGTTTTGGGACTTTAGCTATAGCAGGTTGGTCTATATCAGGAAAAGCTGACTTTCTAATTTGGAATACAGCTGAAAGTTTAGGTCTTTCAGTTACAACATTTGTAGCACAGAACTATGGGGCAAATAAGTTGAAAAGAGTTAAAAGAAGTGTTTTATACGCTTTTTTCCTAGGAAGCATTCTTTTTATAATTTTTAGTTCTACTTTATATATTTATATAGATTACATATCAGCTTTATTTACTCAAGATAAAGATGCTATAGATATGTCTGTCTTTTTGATGAGAATAATTGCACCATTTTATATTTTTTATATGTTTTCAGAGGTATTTGGTGGTGCAGTTAGAGGAATGGGAAACACTTTCTATCCAATGTTATGCTCATTAGTTGGTATTTGTATATTTAGATTAAGTTGGATATTTTTTATTCTTCCTAAGAATAGAGAATTAGCCACAGTTATAATAACTTATCCTTGGTCATGGTTCATAAGTGCATGCTTGCATTTTATTTCCTATATTTATTATTATAAATTTAAAAAAAATTAATTTTGAAATTTAAATCTTTTATTTATATATCTGCTGTAACAAATGTTACAGCTTTATTTATTAAAAAAAACTATAATTAATTTACAGATTTAATAAAAAATTAAATGGAGGATGAAGAGTATGGAAATGAAAAATTACTTGCCCCAAATTGATGATGAAAAATTAAAGTTTGTATTGGAAATTAAAGATAAATATAATTCAGGCGAAATTCATTTAGAAGAAGCAAGAAAACTTTTAAAAGAGAAAGTTGTTACTTTAAAGCCTTATGAGATAGCTTTTGCTGAGCAAAAACTAAAATCCTTTGATGAAAATGAATGTAGAAAAGAAGATATACAAGCTATGATGCAACTTTTTGATGGAGTCATGGATACAGGTAGACCGGACTTAAACGATAAGCATCCGATAATGTGTTACTATAGAGAAAATGACGAAGTAAAAGAAATTTTAGAAAAAATTAAGGAATTGAAAGAAAAGAAATATATTAAAAATGAGTGGTTAGAATTATATGATAAACTTACTTTATGGTGGAAACATCATTTAGCAAGAAAACAGAATCAACTATATCCACTTTTAGAAAAAAAAGGATTTGACAGACCTACAACGACAATGTGGGTTCTAGATGATTATGTAAGAGATACTATAAAAGAAGGAAAAAGACTCCTGGATGAAGATAGAGAAGAAGATTTTATCAAACATCAAATTGCAACAATAATAGATGTAACAGACTTAATGCAGAAAGAAGAAACAGTTCTTTATCCTACTTCACTTGCAATGATAAGAGAAGAAGAATTTGAGGATATGAAGATAGGTGACAGAGAAATAGGATTCTCATTTGAAACTTCCTCAGAGGAAGAGATTAAAATTTCTAATTCTAATGAAAATAATATAAAAGACAGCTTTGCAGACGATTTATCTAAGCTGTTAAATAAATACGGTTATTCTGCGGGAAGCAATTCAACATTTGATGTAGCTACTGGAAAGCTTACATTGGAGCAAATAAATTTAATATATAAAAATTTGCCTGTTGATATAACATATGTTGATGAAAATGAAATTGTAAAATTTTATTCAGATACAAAGCATAGAATATTTCCAAGAAGTAAAAATGTAATAGGAAGAGATGTAAAAAACTGTCATCCTAGAAAAAGCGTGCACATAGTCGAGGAAATAGTTGAAAAATTTAGAAGTGGTGAGCAAAATACTGCTGAATTCTGGATAAATAAACCTGATTTGTTTATCTATATATATTATGTCGCAATCAGAGATGAAGAAGGTAATTTTAGAGGTGTATTGGAAATGATGCAGGACTGTACTCATATAAGATCACTTCAAGGATCTAGAACTTTACTTGCCTGGGAAAATGAAAATACTCCAATTAATATAGAAAAACAAGAAGAAAAAGAAGATAAAAATATAAAAATCCTTAATGTTAATAAGATAGACGAAAATACATATTTAAAAGACTTATTGAAATCTTTTCCTTTTCTGGAAGATGAATTGGTTAAAATAAATGAAAAATTTGCTATGTTAAAAACTCCATTAGCAAAAGTGATGTTACCTAGTGCAACAGTTAAAAAAATGTCAGAGAAATCAGGTATGAACTTAGAAGAACTTTTAACGAAATTAAAGGAACTTATAAAATCAAAAATTTAATAGATAGAAAAGGAGCTGTTTTAACAGATAGCTCCTTTTAAATTATATGAAAACATACTAATATTATTAGCTAAATATAAGTTTATGTGTTAAAATAATTAATTAAAGAACTTTATTAATAATAGAAATTAAAATGTAGCTTTGAAGGAGTAATGAAAACTTAATGAAATTTTTACCTACAACTAAGGAAGAAATGAAAGAACTTGGATGGGAAAAACTTGATGTGATACTTGTTTCCGGTGATACATATTTAGATACTTCCTATAATGGGAGTTCACTTATTGGAAAATGGCTTGTAAAACATGGTTTTAAAGTTGGTATAATTGCACAACCTGAAATAGACAGTCCAAATGATATTACAAGATTAGGTGAGCCTGATCTGTTTTTTGCTATCTCAGGAGGTTGTGTAGATTCTATGGTAGCGAACTATACAGCAACTAAGAAGAAAAGGCAGCAGGACGATTTTACTCCTGGAGGTTTAAATAATAAAAGACCGGATAGAGCAGTTTTAGTTTATTCAAATATGATAAGAAGATTTTTTAAGGGAACAGATAAAAAAATTATAATAAGCGGAATAGAATCTAGCTTAAGAAGAATAACACATTATGACTATTGGTCTAATAAATTAAGAAAACCTATTTTATTTGATGCAAAAGCAGATATACTTTCTTATGGCATGGGAGAAATGTCTATGCTTGCACTTGCCAGAGCATTAAAAAATGGAGAAAACTGGCAGGATATAAGAGGACTTTGCTATATTTCAAAGGAGCCTAGAAAAGATTATTTAGCTTTACCGTCACATCAGGAATGTCTGGATAGTAAAGAAAAATTTACAGAATTATTTCATACTTTCTATTTGAATTGTGATCCTATAACTGCAAAGGGATTAATACAAAAATGCGATGATAGGTATATGGTTCAAAATCCTCCTTCACATAGCTATAGTCAAGAAATTATGGATGAAATTTATTCTATGGAATTTGCAAGAGATGTTCATCCCTATTATAAAAAACAGGGTATTGTTAAAGCTTTAGATACAATTAAATACTCTGTTACTACACATAGAGGCTGTTATGGTGAGTGTAATTTCTGTGCCATAGCTATTCATCAAGGTAGAACAATTATGTCTAGAAGCCAAGATTCAATAGTAAATGAAGTTAGCGAGATCTCTAAGATACCTAAATTTCATGGAAATATTTCAGATCTTGGAGGTCCTACAGCAAATATGTATGGTTTAGAATGTAAGAAAAAATTAAAATTAGGTTCCTGTCCTGACAGAAGATGTCTTTATCCTAAAAAATGTCCTTCTCTCATTGTAAACCATAAATCGCAGATAGATTTATTAAGAAAATTAAAAGCTATACCTAAAATCAAGAAGATATTTATTGCTTCAGGAATACGCTATGATATGATTTTAGATGACAATAAATGTGGACAGATGTATTTAAAAGAAGTAGTAAAAGATCATATATCTGGTCAGTTAAAGATAGCACCAGAACATACTGAAGATAAAATTTTAAATCTTATGGGTAAAGATGGGAAATCATGTTTAAATGAATTTAAGAATAATTTTTATAAATTAAACAATGAATTAGGAAAAAAACAATTTTTAACATATTATTTAATAGCAGCTCATCCAGGGTGTGGAGAAAAAGAAATGAAAGATTTAAAAAAATATGCTTCACAAGAACTGAAAATTAATCCAGAACAAGTTCAAATATTTACTCCTACTCCTTCAACTTATTCTACACTTATGTATTATACTGAGAAGGATCCTTTTACGAACAAGAAATTGTTTGTGGAAAAAGATAATTTAAAAAAACAAAAACAAAAAGATATAGTTATTGAAAAAAGAAAAAATATAAAAAGATAATATAGTTGAAATTTTTCTTTCTCTCCTATTTATGATTTATTGACACTTTTTTCAAAATACTTTATAATAAAATGATAAATAAATATAGGAGGATATAATGCTACAAAAAAATAAGAGAAATTTTTCAATTATAGCACATATAGACCATGGTAAATCGACATTAGCTGATAGACTTTTAGAATATACTGGTGCAGTTTCTGAAAGAGATATGAAAGAGCAACTTTTAGATTCTATGGATCTTGAAAGAGAAAAGGGAATAACTATAAAAGCTCAAGCAGTTACTTTATTTTATAAGGCAAAAGATGGTGAAGAATATGAGCTTAATTTAATAGATACTCCTGGACATGTGGATTTTATATATGAAGTTTCAAGATCACTCACTGCTTGTGAGGGAGCTCTACTTGTAGTTGATGCTGCACAGGGAGTTGAAGCACAAACCTTAGCAAATGTATATCTTGCCATAGAAAACAATCTTGAAATACTACCTGTCATAAATAAAATAGATTTACCTGCTGCAGAACCAGAAAAGGTAAAAAAAGAAATAGAAGACATCATAGGTTTGCCAGCAGATGATGCAGTCTTGGCCTCTGCTAAAAATGGTATAGGTATAGAAGAAATTTTGGAAGCAGTTATTAAAAATATTCCTGCACCTAATTATGATGAAAAAGCTCCTTTAAAGGCCCTTATATTTGATTCATATTTTGACGATTATAGAGGTGTAATTACTTATATAAAAGTTTTAGATGGTAGCATAAAAAAAGGTGATAGAATAAAAATTTGGTCTACAGAAAAAGAACTAGATGTTATGGAAGTTGGAATTTTTTCTCCTACTATGAAGATTACCGATATTTTAACTAGTGGTTCTGTTGGTTATATTATAACAGGAGTTAAAACTATACACGATACAAGAGTTGGAGATACAATAACTTGGGCAAAAAATCCTTGTCTTTTTCCATTAGAAGGTTTTAAACCAGCACAATCAATGGTGTTTGCAGGTATTTATCCTCTATTTACAGATGATTATGAAGAATTAAGAGAAGCATTGGAGAAACTTCAATTAAATGATGCTTCATTAACTTTTGTCCCTGAAACATCTCTAGCTTTAGGTTTTGGTTTTAGATGTGGTTTCTTAGGCTTACTTCATATGGAAATTATTGTGGAAAGACTTAGAAGGGAATATAACTTGGATTTAATTTCAACTACACCTTCTGTTGAATATAAAGTTAGAGTTGACGACAAGGAAGAAATGATAATTGATAACCCTTGTGAATTTCCTGAGTTAGGGCGTGGAAAAATAACCATTCAAGAACCTTATATAAGGGGGAAAATAATTGTTCCTAAAGAATATGTTGGGAACATTATGGAGCTTTGTCAAGAAAAGAGAGGGATATTCATTTCAATGGATTATCTCGATGAAACAAGATCAATGCTTTCTTATGAATTGCCACTTGCAGAAATAGTTATAGATTTTTATGATAAACTAAAATCAAGAACTAAAGGTTATGCTTCATTTGAATATGAATTGAGTGAATATAAGGTTTCAAATTTAGTAAAGGTAGATATTTTAGTTTCAGGAAAACCTGTTGATGCTTTTTCTTTTATTGCACATAATGATAATGCATATTATCGAGGAAGAGCTATTTGTGAGAAATTAAGAGAAGTTATACCAAGACAGCAATTTGAAATTCCTATACAGGCTGCTTTAGGTTCAAAGATAATTGCCAGAGAAACTATTAAAGCCTACAGAAAAAATGTTATAGCTAAATGTTATGGTGGAGATATAACAAGAAAGAAAAAACTTCTTGAAAAACAAAAAGAAGGAAAAAAGAGAATGAAGAATATAGGAAATGTGGAAATTCCACAAGAAGCTTTTGTATCTGTATTAAAATTAAATGATTAAAAAAGATGACTATGAACTATCTGTCCTATCCTATAAGGCTGTAGTTTATAGTCTTTTTTAATAGTAGAATATAATTTTTTATAAAAAATTTTTTTAAAGTTCAATATATTTCTTTTTAATTTTATCAGGAAAAATAAAAAAGGTAATTGCTATTACAACAATAGCTGCCAAAAAATCTATAAAGTGATGTTGATAGACAAATATAACAGATATTGCTATTAAGAATGCCCAAAAACAAGCTAGGTATTTAAAAGGAGACTTGAGCTCTTTATAAAATACTGTAATATATAATAAAGCATAGCTAACATGTAGTGAAGGGCATTGGTTAAAATCACTATCAAAAACTTTGAGTAAAAAAAATAGGAATCTATATATAGTATTTTCGACTATTGGTTTTGTAAAGCTGAATTTTAAAGGATAAATAAAAAAAATTGAGCTGGAAAGAATTGTCATAAAATTAGCTCTTTTAAATAATAAGATCAAATTATTTTTATTTTTGGGCAATAAAAAAATAATGGAGAAAAGTAGCCCTGAAGTCATATATGGAACTATTAAAATTGGTATAAATGGAATATTTTTTTCCCAAGACATAACTATAGAAGAAACTTCCTTAATAGTTTTAGTGTAAAACTCAGCCGATTTATAAAGAAATACAAATAAAAAAGAAGAGAAAAGCATATATTTTATTTTTAATTTTAGTAATTGTTTTTTCATTTATTTTAGTACTCCTTTATAAAATATAATAAAATTTAGTGTTAAAAAATTTTATTTTTTATAGTTAAAGGGGTTATAGCTTTTTAATCAATAACCCCTTATAGTTTTTATCCTATTCCATTATATATAATACCAGCAATTATAACAAATAATGTCAAACCACAGAAAAGATATTTTCCTAATGGAATTAAAAATTTCATATCTTTATACTTACTACCTTGCATTATTGCATCATAGGCAAATTTATCACCACATACCCAGTAAAAGACTATTGCAGCGAGTAAAGCTCCTAAAGGAATAATATATATACTTATAAAATCCATCCAACTTCCTAAAATATTTCCATCTTCAAGATAGATAGCCACTATAGCTCCTAAGCCCATAACCAATAGAACTGATGAAAATCTAGACAGTTTAAATTTATTTTGTAAAGCTTCAATCGGAGTTTCAAAAAGATTAATAAGTGATGTTATAGCAGCAAATAGAACTGCTAAAAAGAAAATAGAGCTAAATAAAATTCCCAAAGGCATCTTTTTAAAAATCTCAGGCATTACTATAAACATAAGAGGAGGGCCTGCAGAGGGCTCTACACCATATGCAAAAACAGCTGGTATGATAACAAGAGCTGCAAGCATAGCTGCCATAGTATCAAATATAGATACATAGATAGCAGAATTTACTATATCTTCATCTTTTTTTAGATAACTACCATATACTACAGTTCCAGAACCTGCTAATGATAATGAAAAAAAGGCTTGTCCTAATGCAAAAACCCAAGTTTTAGGATTAGCTAATTTAGACCAATCTGTTTGAAATAAAAATTTATATCCTTCAAAAGAATTAGGTAGAAAAAACACTCTTAAGGCAAGAAATAAAAACATGAAGAAAAATAAAGGCATCATAATTTTATTAACCTTCTCTATACCTTTTCCAACTCCTAAATTCATGATTAATATTACTAGAACTAAAGCTGCAATGTGCCAGCCTAAACTTCCATATTTTCCAGCAATAGCACCAAAGAAAGCTCCACTATTTTCTGAAGAAGTTACTGCACCAGTAAAGGATTGAATAGTAAATTTTAATATCCATCCCACAACAACTGAATAACCTACAGCAATACCTAATGAACCTATAACAGGTATAAGACCTATTATTTCACCATAACTCTTTCCTCTTAATTCCAATGCTTTTTTGAAAGCTCCCAGAGGACCTGTTTGCATTGCTCTACCTAATGCCATTTCTTCAATTACTCCAGAAAAACCAAGTAAGATTATAAAAATAAAATAAGGAATAATAAATGCTGCCCCACCAAGTTGTCCTACTTTATAAGGAAAGAGCCAAATATTTCCCATTCCAACAGCTGAACCAATACAGGCTAATATAAATCCACTTTTAGTTTTAAAATTTTCTCTTATTTCAGCCATAAAACCTCCTTATTTTTTAATAGGTTCTAAACTAGCTTGGAAATGCCTTAAAACAGGAGGCTCCCAAGTAATTCTATATCCTGAAATAGACTGAGCTCTTTTCTTAATTTCTATAAGTGCGTCAGCCATTATATCAAAGTGAGCTTGAGTATATACTCTTCTTGGAATTGCAAGTCTTGTAAACTCAAATTCAGATTTTAACTGTTCCTTAGTATCTGGATCATTACCTAACATATAAGATCCAATATCACAAGTTCTTATTCCTGCTTCTATATAAAGTTCTATAGCAAGTGCTTGTCCTGGAAATTCATTGTAAGGTATATGTGGTAAAAGAGCTTTAGCATCTATAAATAAGCCATGTCCTCCGACAGGTGCTTGATATGCTATTCCATTATCATCAAGTATAGAAGCCAAGTATTCAATTTGTCCTATACGATATCTTAAATAATTTTCATCTAAGCCTTCTGTAAGTCCTATAGCTAAAGATTCTAATTCTCTTCCTGAAAGACCACCATAAGTCGTAAATCCTTCAAAACATATTGTATTAGCTTTAACTTTTTGATAAAGCTCAGCATTATCTTTTATTCCTATTAGTCCACCCATATTTACTATGGCATCTTTCTTTGCACTCATTGTAAAGAAGTCTGCATAGCTAAACATTGTTTTGGTAATTTCATCTATAGATGAATTTTTAAACTCTTCTTCTCTTTGCTTTATAAAATAAGCATTTTCTGCATATCTAGCAGCATCTATACATAGGGGTATGGAATATTTCTTAGCAATAGCAGAAACTTTTCTCATATTATCTATAGAAACTGGCTGCCCACCAGCAGAGTTATTTGTAATAGTCATTACAATAAGCCCTACTTTTTCTTTTCCATATTCATTTATTAATTTTTCTAATTTTTCAACATCCATATTTCCTTTAAAAGGAGCTCTTATTGAAGGATTACCAGCTTCTTTAACAACACAATCAACAGCTCTGGCTCCAGCTAATTCAACATGAGCTCTAGTTGTATCAAAAAACATATTAGAAATAGCAATTTTACCACCAGTAAGTAATATAGGAAATAATACTTTTTCAGCTGCTCTTCCTTGATGAACAGGTTGTATAAATTTATAAGCGAAAATTTTTTGAGCAGTTTCAATTAAATTGAAATAACTTCTTCCTCCAGCATATGCTTCATCTCCTCTCATTATTCCTGCCCATTGATAGTCACTCATTGCATTAGTTCCACTATCTGTCAAAAGATCAATGTAAACATCTTCTGCTTTTAAATTGAATAAATTATATTTAGCTTCTTTAATTTTTTCAATTCTTTCTTCCTTAGTTAACATTTTAATTCTTTCCACCATTTTAATTCTAAATGGTTCTGGTACATATTTAATTGCCATAAAAATCCTCCTTTTACAGTTTTAAAATTTAACTTTAATTACTAAAAATTAAAATTATATATATAATTATAGCATATTAAGAAAAATTTAAATAGATTTAAAAAATTTTGTAGATTTCTGATATAATAAATAAAAAGAAAATATATAGGACGATAGAATGAATTATAAGATAATCAAAAAGAAAATAAAAAGTTTTATTATTAGAATTTATCCAGATAAAAAAATTATTGTTTCTGTTCCTTATTCTGCAAGTTCTGAGGAAATTGAAGCTTTTTTAGAAGGAAAAAAAGATTGGATAAATAAAAGTTTAAAAAAACTCTCTAATAAAGATATCGAAACAGAAAATAATATAATTTTATTAGGTAAGCTCAGAACAAAAAGATTAATAAAATCTGAAATGAATATGATAAGATTGAGCCAAAAAAATATCTATATATATCATAAGGAAGACAATATAGAAAACTCTAAAATAAATTCTATGATAGAAGAGTGGAAGAAAACAGAATTAGATAGTATCATAAGAGAGTATATAGAGAAATATACTTTTCTTTTAAATACTCAAATAAAAACTTATAAAATAAAAAAAATGTCCTCTGCATGGGGTATATATCATACAAAAAATAATTATATAACTTTTAATTATGATTTAATTAAAAAAGATAAAAAATGTATAGAATATGTTGTATTGCATGAACTATGTCATATATTTTTTCAAAATCATAAAAAGGAGTTTTGGAATTTAGTTGAAAACTATATGTCTGATTACAAAATGTATAGAAAACTTTTAAAGCAATAAAAGCAATGAAAGCAAATTTTTCTTTATTGACTAATATTTATTCAGATGATAAAATAAAGAGAATCAAAATAAATAAAAAGCTTATTTTTATTTTAAAATTTAGGAGGTATAAAATGTCAACAAAAAAAATTTTAGTAACTGCTTTATTTTCATGTTTATCAATATCTGCATTTTCACATTTTCAAATGTTATATACTGAAAATTCTGATATAAGTGGAAAAGCATCGGTTCCTTTTGAACTAATTTTTACTCACCCTGCTGATGGTGTAGAAGCACATAGTATGGATATTGGAAAAGATCACAATGGAAAAATTTTACCTGTAGAAGCTTTTTTCTCTGTTCATAATGAAGAAAAAAATGACTTAAAGAAATTTTTAATGCCATCAAAATTTGGTAAAGATAAAAAAGTAACTTCTTATAAATTTAATTTAGATAGAAATTCTGGTTTAAAAGGCGGAGGAGATTGGGGATTAGTTTTCGTTCCTGCTCCATATTATGAGCAATCAGAAGATATATTCATACAACAAGTTACTAAAGTTTTTGTAAATAAGGATGAAATTCCAACTGACTGGTCATCTAGAATTGCTGAAGGTTATCCAGAAATTATTGCACTTTCAAATCCAATAACTTGGGAAAATCAAATATTTAGAGGACAGGTTGTAGATGCTAAAGGAAAAGCAGTAGCTAATGCAGAAATAGAAGTTGAATATTTAAATGCTGAAATAAAAAATTCAATGTTTACTGGAAAAAATAAAGAAGAAAAAGTCGCTACAGTAATATATGCTGATGCTAATGGTTATTTTTCATTTGTTCCAGTACATAAAGGATATTGGGGCTTTGCAGCCTTAGGAGCTGGTGGAGAATTAAAACATAATGGAAAAGAATTATCTCAAGATGCTGTTCTTTGGATAGAAGCAAAATAAAAAAATAAAAACTTCCTATTAAAAATAGGAAGTTTTTTTATGTTTTATTTCTTTTTAAAAATTCCATTTAATATAAGTGCAAGTGCACCATCACCAGTTATGTTACATGCAGTACCGAAACTATCTTGTAGAGCAAAAATTGTAAGTATAAGAGCAGTTCCGTTTTCATCAAAACCTAAAACCGAAATGATAATTCCAAGAGAAGCAAGTACTGTTCCGCCAGGTACACCAGGAGCACCCACTGCAAAAATACCAAGTAGTACTATAAATAAAATCATAGTTCCAAATGACGGAAGACTTCCGTAAAGTATTTGTGAAACCACCATAACAAAAAATGTTTCAGTTAATACAGAACCACATAAGTGAGTTGTGGCACCTAAAGGTATAGCAAAATTTGTAATTTCATCATCTAAAACTCCAGCTTTTTTAACACAGTTTAAACTTACAGGTAATGTTGCAGCTGAAGACATAGTACCTACTGCTGTTAAATAGGCAGGTCCATAATGTTTTAAAAGTTTCCATGGATTTTGTTTTGAAATAATTCCAGCTATAGTATATAGTAAGGCAATCCAAACATAATGACCAATTAAAACTATTAATATTACCTTAAGGAAAACTGGAAATTGTTTTGTAATACTACCTTCATATGCTAAAGCTGCAAAAGTTATAGCTATAAATATAGGTAATATAGGTATAATTATTTTGTTTACAATCTCAAGCATAATTTTATTAAATTCCATTAAGATACCTTCTATCTGTTTAGCTTGAGTCCATACAACCGAAAGACCTATAAGTAAAGATAAAACTAAGGCCCCCATTACTGAAATTGCAGGTGGAATTTGTACCTTAAATAAAATTTTTGGTAGTTCTTTTAATCCCTCAACATCAGAAACAATATGTAACTTAGGAATAATTATAAAACCTGCAATTGTTGACATCAATGCAGCACCAACAGATGATATGTAAGATAAACTAATCATAGTTCCCAACATTTTACTTGCATTCGTCTTTAACTGTGTTATAGAAGGTGCAATGAAACCGATAATAATTAAAGGAACAGCGAAGAAAATTAATTCACCCAAGAAAAATTTTATTGGTAAAATAATAGAAATTACTCTTTCATTAGCAAAAAGCCCTACAACTATACCAATAATTACAGCAATAATCAATTTTAAAATTAAAGTATCCCCTTTTTTTTCCATATTTTGCCTCCTTAGTTACTAAAATTATATATCATAATAAAACAAAAATCAAGATATCTAAAAATAAACTATGCTTCTTTAAAAATATTTTTTAGCTATGCTGCAAAAATTTTTTCTTTTTGTTCTAATATTTTTATATTTAATATTAAAAAATAAGAAAAAAATTATTATTTTAGTTCTATAAATGACTTCTAAAATATGTTATACTATCTATATAGAATAAAACTAAACAAGTTATTGGAGGAAATGATATGGATAATATAGAAAAAATTCTAAAAATTTTAGAAGAAGAAATTGTCCCAGCAGAAGGATGTACTGAACCAATAGCAATAGCATATGCAGCAGCAAAAGCAAGAAAAATTTTAGCTGCTCTTCCTACAAAGGTTGATATCTATCTTTCTGGAAATATTATAAAAAATGTAAAAAGTGTTACTATACCTAATAGTGAAGGAATGGTAGGTATAGAAGTTTCAGTAGCTATGGGGCTTGTAGCTGGTGATTCTGATAGAGAATTAATGGTTATAAGTGACGTAAGTTCAGAGAAGCTTCAGGAAGTAAAAGAATATTTAGAAAAAAAAATAATTAAAACTCATGTCCATCCAGCAGATATCAAATTATATATACGAATGGAAATAGCAAATGAAAAAGACAATGTTATTTTAGAAATTAAACATACACATACAAATATAACTAGGATAGAGAAAAACGGAAAAATACTATTAAATCAAATTTGTAATGATGGAGATTTTAATTCAGCACTTACTGATAGAAAAATTTTATCTGTTAAATATATTTATGAATTGACTAAAAATATTGATATAAACTTAATAAAACCAATTTTTCAAAAAGTAATATCTTATAATTCTGCTATTGCTGAAGAAGGATTAGCTGGGAAATATGGTGTTAATATAGGAAAAATGATACTTGATAATATAGAGAAAGGCATTTACGGAAACGATATTAGAAACAAAGCTGCAAGTTATGCTGGTGCAGGTAGTGATGCAAGAATGAGTGGCTGTGCACTGCCTGTAATGACAACAAGCGGAAGTGGAAATCAAGGAATGACAGCCTCCTTACCAATTATAAAGTTTGCAGCTGAAAAAAATTTAACAGAAGAAGAGTTAATAAGAGGTCTTTTTATGTCGCATCTCATGACTATACATATAAAGACAAATGTTGGAAGACTCTCTGCATACTGTGGAGCAATATGTGCTTCGGGAGGAGTTGCAGCAGCTCTTACTTATTTATATGGCGGAACTTATGAAATGGTTTGTGGAGCTATAACTAATATTTTAGGCAACTTATCTGGTGTTATCTGTGATGGTGCTAAAGCTTCTTGCGCTATGAAAATATCTTCTGGAATTTATTCAGCTTTTGATGCAGCCATGCTTGCCTTACAAGAAGATACTTTAAGAGCTAGAGATGGAATTATTGGTGAAGATATAGAGAAGACTATAAAAAATGTTGGAAATCTTGCACAAGCTGGAATGCAAGGAACTGATGAAGTGATTTTAGATATTATGACAAAGGAATAAGTTTTCTTTAGGACTTAATAAAATAAATTTAACTTGAAAATAAACTATTGCAATTAAAAATATTTATAAAATATGCTATAATTTAAATAATAAATATTATCAAATACATTATTTAAGTTATTTTACTTAAGGAGGACTTATGAAAAAAATTTTTAAAAATCTATTTTTAATTTTAAGTATCATATTTTTTTCTTTTTTTATAGTTAATTGTACTAAGAAAGAAAAACTTTCTAAAAAAGAAGTAATAGAAAGATTTGTAGAAAATTCTAAAAATTTAAAAAGCGCAGACATGAATAGTGAGATAACTCTAAAAGATGAAAGTGATAAAAATTCTAAATTAAATCTTAATTTTTCAACAGAAGCATCAATTATAATAGAGCCTTTTTCTATGAAAATAAATATGACTATACCTATGCAATCTCAAAAAGTTGAAATGTATATAAAAAATGAATATGTATACATTTTAAATCCAATGACAAATCAATGGATTAAAAAGGCTGAGAAAGAATTAAATCAATATTTAAAAAATTCTCTAGCTAGCAGTAATGAAATCTATGATATTATAAAAAATAATGTTGACAAAATTGATTTACAAGAGAAAGATAAATATTATATTATGACTATAGCAGATGCGACATTACTTTTTGAAGATGCTTTTAAAAAACAACTTTTGAGCCTAAATTTAAATAACAATGATTTATTAAATTCTTTTCCTATTGAAAACCTTTTCCTCACATATACAATTGATAAAAAAACATATCTTCCAATTTCTTCATATAGTCAATTTGATATTATTATAGAAGGAAAGCGAGTAAATATGTCTATAGATACAAAATTTTATAATATAGATAAAGTAAAAGAAATAA
>NZ_JAUMYY010000072.1 GCF_030528405.1 Fusobacterium sp. | reverse complement strand
GAGAAAAAGAAGATAGAAGAGGAAGTGTAGGAGCAGATTTAAGTTTAGGCTTAGACAATGAAAGATTTGGAATCACAGCAAGCATAGGCTATGATACAAAAGGAAAGAACAAAAAAGCAGGTTTAGGCTTAAGAATTATCTTCTAGTAGGAAATAAAAATTTTATAAAAAAATAAGAAGAGGAATTGAGTCTGTTGTAAATTAATTTTTTTAAATGCAACAGTCCCAGTTCCTTTTTAATTACCCTAATATTCAAATCTTACTTCTATTTCACTTATATTATAAGTTCTAATATTATTTAATAAAAATAATTTGACTTATAAAGTAATATGTGGTATAAGAAATAAGATTTATAAAAGAAAGGGGTATACTATATGAAAAATACACATAAATTTTTAATTTTAAGCGTTTTATTAACTAATCTTTCTTATGGAGCAGAAACTATAAAACTGAAAGAAAGTTATATCAATTCTGACTATGTTGAAATTCAAAAGTTAAAACCAACTAAAAATATCATTGTTATCGAAAAAAAAGATTTCATAGATAAAGGATACAAAAATGTAACAGAAATCTTAGATGATATCCCAAGTATAAATGTTGGGAAATCTGGCTGGGGAAGTATTGATATCAGAGGACAAGGAGAAGGGAGTGCAGATAAGAACTTACAAGTTTTATTAGATGGTGCACCAATTACAAATTTGATAAACCATCCTATGCAAACTAATTATGACATAGTGCCGGTTGAAAATATAGAAAGAATAGAAATAGTACCAAGTGGAGGTTCTATATTATATGGTTCTGGTTCTGCAGGTGGAATTATAAATATTACTACAAATTTAAAAAGATTGGATAGAGGAACAAAGAGTGTGGGATTTAATTATGGAACTAATTTGAAAGAATACAATGTATCTTTAGGACATAATTTAACTGATAAGTTATCTATGCAATTGACCTATACTAATTTAAAAAGAAATCTTTACTTTAAGGATACTTACAGAGATACACAATATTTTTCAGGTGGCTTAAATTATAAAATTAATGATAATCATAGTTTATCATTTAGATATAGTAATTTAGCTGAAGATGGTCAGTTTGTGAGAAGCTTAACTTCTAGAAACTTAAAAAAAGCTGAAAAAAACTATGTTCCAAAAACACAAAAAATAACTATAGGTCTTGATAACAAAGGGAAAAAAATATATAAAGAAATTTCCGGTTATTCCAATGCAGAAAGGAAATTAGAATCTTATAATTTTACTTATAATGGAAAATTCAATGATGGAAAGATAGAATACAATGGAGATTTCTTTTATAATAAAGGAAATTTTGATAACTCTAGTCTAGGAAATCAAACAATGTATCATAAAACAAAGGGACTTAAAAATAAACTAAGCTTTAATTATGGAGAAAGCTCTTCTTTTGAAGGAAGTAGTATATTATTTGGAGCAGACTATTATGTTCAAAGTGCAGATCTTCATTATGATGATTATAAATTTAATAGAAAAACAAGAAAATACTATGTAAGACCTCTAGCATTTGAATATGATAAAAAAACTGTGGCATTCTATGTACTTAATAATTTAAAATATAAAGACTTTGACTTCTCTCAAGGTATTAGAAAAGACTATACTTACTGGAGCTTTAATAAGGTTGCATCTCAAAATCAAGGAATAGGCACAAGTAAAAGACCTAATACTAACTATGAACTTGCCATTGCATATAACTATAGAGATACCGGAAAAGTCTATATAAGATACGAGAGAAGCTTTACTTCACCTGATGGCTTAGAAATAACAGATGACTTTTCAAAATCAGATATTAAACCAACAAAGGGTAAAGATACAAAATATAATATTTATGAAATAGGTTTAAGAGATAATATAGGCTTTTCTACTGTTATTTTAACAGCTTTCTATAATAAAACAGATAATGAGATGTCTAGAAATTTTGTTTTTGATCCAAGTTTAGGTTTTGGAAGAGAAAGTATAAATATATTGAAGACTAAAAGAAAAGGTTTTGAAGCTTCGTTATCACAAAAGTTTGGTAATTTAACTCTTGAAGAAACTTATTCATATTTAAAAGGCAGTAGAAAATATAATGAAAATGCAAAAAATTATGCAGATAAGGATATAGATTGGACAGACTCAGGACTAAAAAAAGTTCCTAAGCATTCTTTAACCCTAAAAGCAAATTATGCATTTACTGATAGATTTTCTGCTAATATAAAATATAAATATTCCGGGAAATATAGTAATTTTATAAATGAAAGTGATATTCACTTAAAAGAGGAAGAAAAATTTATTGATTCATACTCAACAGTTGATGTGGGACTAGTTTATAAATTTGAAAAAGGCCTTACTCTATCAGCTGGAATAAAAAATATATTTAATAAAAGATACTACGAATATGTGGGGGATGCTAAATATACTGTGCAACCTGCAGAAGAGAGAACTTATTATATGGGAATAAAATATACATTTTAATTAATTATTTATACTTTAATAGATAGATTTATATTCTTGAAGATAAAATTATCTCATTTTAAAGGTCACATCAATTTTTTTATAAAACTTAAAAATTATCCAAAAAAACAGTAAAAGGGACTGTTGCAAATTAAAAAATTAAGTCCCAAAAGAAAAAAGGCACTAAAATTTTTTATAATTTAGTGTCTTTTTTAATTAAGAAAAGAAGAGCTTAGATTTTTCAATCTAAAACTCCTCTTTAGCTTATAATTTTAC
>NZ_JAUMYY010000023.1 GCF_030528405.1 Fusobacterium sp. | reverse complement strand
AAAATATTGAAAAAAAAAATAAATGACTTAGAGAAAAATAAGTATTCTTTAAATAAGCAATTAGAGAAAAATATTGTTGATCTCAATTTAAAAAAAGAAGAAAACTTAAAATTTTCTAAAGAAAATATCTATAAAAAATTAGAAGATTTGGAACATATAAAGAAGAAAGTTTTAGAAACTCGAAAGAATATTTTAGTAGTTGAAGAAAGAATAAAGGCTCTAGAAGATGCAAAAGAAAAGTTATCGACTAAACTTTGTCCACTATTGGGAGAAAATTGTGAAAATATCGGAGAAAAAAATATAGATTTGTATTTTTCAGAAAAAATTTATACTTCAAATTTGGAGGTAAAAAATCTAAAAGTCTTTTTGAGTGAGTTAGAAAATAAAAGTTTGCAAGAAAAAGATTTAAACGAAGATATTTTAAAATCTAATTTTTTAGAAACAGAAATCAAAAAAATAGAGAAAAATATAGAAGAAGCAAAACTTACATTGAGGGAGATGAACTTTGAACTTGAAAAGGAAAAATTTTCTATTGAAAGAATTTTATTTGACTCGAAAATAGAAAGTAAAAAATTTTTAAGAGAAGAAATAGAGAAAACAATAGCTGGTATATCATTTTTAAATTTGGATGATAAAAATAGAAATCTAAAAAATATTTCCACTAAAATTTTTTCTTTAAAGGGAGAAGAAGTAAATATAATTAAAATAAACCAAAAAAATGAAGAGGAAATAACAAAAAATAAAGCTGCAATTAATGAGGGGATTAATTCTAAAATTTCAAATATAGAAGAGATAATAACTGAACTTGAAGAAAAGGAAAAAAAATTACAGCAAGCTCATAATGTCTATCTTGAGAATATAAATATTTCTAATACGGTTCAAGGTATAAGTCAGGATATTGAGCTTCTGATAAAAAATATTTATAAATTGAGAGAACTTGTATCAACTTATTTAGAGAAGATGACATTCACAAAAAAAATTCTGGAAAAGATAAATTTATTTGAATTAAAGGTAAAATTTGAGAATACTAATTCTAAAATAGTTGAGTTAAGTGAAAAATTAGGTGTAATTAGGGAAAAAATTGAAAATACAAATATGGACTTAGTTAGAACAAAATTGCAAAAAAAGAAGTTAGAAGATTTATTAAAAAGAATAAAAAAACTTGAAACCAAGCTCTATAAGACTAAAAATATAAGGATTAATATAAAAGGGATGGGGCTTAAAATTTCAAAATATATGCTAGAAAGTATCAGTTTAGCAGCTAGTTTAAATTTTAATAAAATAACAGGTAGGACAGAGAAAATTTTATGGACAAATGAGCTATATTTGGAAAATGGTAAAGAGAAAGAAAATAAATATGCAGTTTACTTACTTAGCAAGGATAAAAAAATAGCTTTTGAAAATCTATCAGGTGGTGAACAGGTAGCAGTTGCAATTTCTTTAAGAGAAACTATGACAGAATATTTTTCAAATTCGAGATTTATTATTTTGGATGAGCCTACCAATAATTTAGATAAGGAGAGGAAAAAATTATTGGCTGAGTATATAGGTGAAATACTTAATAATTTAGATCAAAGCATAATAGTAACACATGATAATACTTTTAGGGAAATGGCAGAAAAAATAATAGAAATATAATGGGGTAAATTTAAAATGAAAACAAACTATGATTTAAAAATGGAGGATATAATAAAAGAGCTTAAAGAATTTGGAAAGAAAAAGACTTTGCTTATTCATTCTTGCTGTGGTCCTTGTAGTTCAGCAGTTTTAGAATATTTAAATAATTTTTTTAAAATAGATATTTATTTTTATAACCCGAATATTACAATAAGCTATGAATATTATCATAGGATAGCTGAACAAAAAGAGATGATCAAGAGATTGGAATATGATATGAATGTTATAGAGGGAGAATACAATCCAAAAGATGATTTTTTTGAAAAAATAAAAGGTTTGGAAAATGAAAAAGAAGGTGGAAAGAGATGCTATTCCTGCTATGATATACGAATAGGAGCAACTGCTAAAAAAGCAAAGGAGGAAGGCTATGATTTTTTTACAACAGTTTTAAGTATCAGCCCTATGAAAAATGTAAATTATATAAATGAAATAGGAGAGAAATACTCCAAACAATATGAAATAGCTTTTTTATATGCAGATTTTAAGAAAAAAAATAGATATTTGAGATCTATACAGATATCGAAGGAACTTGATATGTATAGGCAGGATTACTGTGGTTGTATTTTTTCAAAAATTGAAAGAGAAAATTATGAAAAAAATAGAGGGGAGATAGATTGATGGCTAATTTTTCTGAAAAAATTGTTAGAATAGTATCATTAGTTTCTTTAATTTTTGCTATTTTGTTTTCATATTTTAAAAATATATACTATTCACCACTTATTTTACTTTCACTGATGATATATTTTTCAACAGTAGGTGTTAAAATGTTTGAGGATAGTATTTATTTTAGAACTAGAGTAATATTTTGGCTGCTTTTTGTAATAATTATTTTCTTGAGGATATATATAAATGAAAAGGCAGGAATAGATTCAATGAAAATGCAAAGATTTTTGCTTACAGCAGGACTTATTTCTCTTTGTATAGGAATTTGGATAGGAGACTTCTTTGCTAAATATATCTATATAAGATTAAAGTTTTTTATAAATAGGATGAGTTCAAATTCTCAAAATAGATTATACAGAATAGTGAAGATAGAAAATATAGCTCAATCATATTTAAAAAATCCAGGTAAAAAAATCGCTTTGAACTTCTTTCGCATAACTTTAGATGTAGATGGAGAAAATAAGAGATTTTTATTGGATAAGGATTTATTTGAACAAATAAAAGATAGAAATGAATTGAGAGTAAATTTGAAAAAAGGTTGGTTGGGTATGTATTACGGAACTGAGATTGAAAGATAAAAAAATAAGCTGTTGTATACTATATTTTGAACTGCACCCAAAATCTTGGACACAAGATTGGGGATGCAGTTTATTTTTTCAAATACAACAGCTTTTTAATTATTTATTTAGTATTATTCAGTAATTTTAGTTCCAGCAGTAGCTCCAGATCTTAAAGTATAAATTTCTTCAATGTGAAAAATAACAGCAGCTTTAGGCACTCCCATTTTTCCTTTTGCCCATTCAACAGCTTCATCATAATATTTTCCTTCTGTATGAACTTCAGCAGTTCCAGTAAATCTATACCCATCTAATTTTTCCCAATTAGCATAACCAATAGCAACTTTAGAACCCCTTTTAATATTTTTCATTATTTCTCCGCCAGTATTTTCATTGAATATTAATGTTTCATCATCATAAATACGGCAAGATCTTTTTGGTCCTATATTAGGAGTACCATCTTCCTTTACTGTAGCAATCCAACCAAGTTGTGTAGTAATTATTTCTTTCATAGCGTCTGTTAATTTAGCCATTTATATCACTCCTTTTCAATTATAAAAATTTAATTTTGATTTATATGGTATATTTTACCACTTTAAGACAAATTTTTCAAGTATAAATTACAGATCTATACCTTTATTCTTGACTAGGTCATAGAAGTTAATCTTATCAAAATCATTTAGTAGTTCGTCTTGAATATATGTTAGAGATTTTCTGATACTACAATCAATCCCTCTAGTTGAACATATAGTTTCGCTATCTATACATGGTTGTAGAACAATATCATCATCAATAATTTCTATGATATCTCTAAAAGTAAGCCTTTTAGGATCCCTTGCTAAAGAATAACCTCCCTTAGCTCCTCTATAAATTTTAACAATACCAGCTTTCTCTAATTTTTTTATTATACGCAGACAAAAAAGTCTTGGAATTTTTTCTTCTATTGAAATTTCATTAGAAGAAATTATATCTTTATCTCTATGGAGAGTAAGATAATATATTATTTGTAAAGCATATCTAACTTCATTCTTAATTTTCATATTTTTCACCCTTTATCAAAGTATATTAACATTGTTATATATTATACTAATTTTTTATATAAGTTGTAAATCTTTTTTTTAAAATTCTATAGTTTCTACATCTGGCTTAATTTTATAAATAACATCTTTTCGTTCAACAATAATCTCAATTTTTTTTCTTAAGCTATCAGAATTTTTAATTTTCTTTAAAAGTTCTCTACTTGGATTTATAGCCCTTGGATTTCCAACAGACGAAAGCATTGAGAAATCACCATTAGTATCACCGTATGCAAAGCTCTTATTCATATCTATGTTATAGAATTTTATAAAATTATCTATAGCTTCCTTTTTATGTACTGAGTCCCACATTGGTTTTATTATCTTGCCAGAAAATTTTTTATCTTGCTTATTAATTTCATAAATTGAACCACAATAGTCATCAGCGCCAAATTTGTTTGCCATCCTTGATACTAGAAATAATGGACTTCCTGAAATAAATATAATTTTATGACCAGCTTCTTGATGAAATTTTATCATTTCTCTAGTGTAAGCATAGACTCTATTTCCTTTTAAAGAAACAACTTGATCAGATATGAAGTCATTATATTGAACAGGTAAACCATTTAGAGCTTTCTTATAAAGTTCAATCAGATCTAAAAGATAGTTGTCATAATCCCCCTTTCTGGTATCCCAAAGATGATACGCTTTCTCAACTTCCAATTTATAATAGATGTCGTCAAATAATTCATATTTTATCATTTTTTTAAAGTGTTCTATAAGAAGTGCATTCCTATATATAGTACCATCTATATCAAAAAAAGCAGCAATCATCTTAGATTCACCTCCAATAATTTATCATATTAGAATTTATTATATCATATAATAAAAAAATAGTATACAAAAAAGGTGTAAATTTAGATTTTTTATAGAATTATTCTTAATTAAATGTTAAAATTAAAAATATTAAATATTTTTAAGAGAGGAGGCTATGTAATAAATAATTTATTATATAGAAGAAAAATGAAAAAAATATTTCTAGTCACACTATTTTTTATATTTTCCTTAGTTAGTTTTACAGAAGAGGCTTATATTGCAAGTTTTAATGTATTGAGATTAGGGGATAGTAAGGAGAAAGACATTGTAAAAACGGCACAAATCATATCTGTATTTGATATAGTTGGTTTAGTAGAAGTAATAAATAAAAGTGGAGTAGAGGAATTAGTTGATGAGCTTAATAGACAAACTAGAGATAAATGGGATTATCATATTTCAAAATTTGGAGTTGGTTCAAATAAACATAAGGAATTTTTTGCCTATGTTTATAAAAAAGATAGGGTTAAATTTTTAAGGTCTGAGGGTTTTTATAAGGATGGTAAAAGTACTCTTTTAAGAGAACCATATGGAGCTAGCTTTAGAATAGGAAAATTTGATTTTACACTAGTTTTGGTTCACACAATCTATGGAGATGGAGAATCTCAAAGAAAGGCTGAAAATCTAAAAATGGTAAAAGTCTATGATTATTTCCAAGCTAAAGATAAAAAAGAACAGGATATTATAATAGCGGGAGATTTTAATCTTTATGCATTGGATGAATCGTTTAAACCTCTTTTAAAGCATGAAGATAATATAACATATGCAATAGAGCCATCAATAAAAACAACTTTAAGCCCTAGAGGAAGAGCAAATTCATATGACAATATGTTTTTGAGTACAAAATATACAAATGAATTTACAGGAGTAAGTGGAGCTCTTGACTTTACAGAGGGAGATTATAAAACAATGAGAGAAAAAATTTCAGATCACATTCCAGTATTTATAGTTGTTGATATATCTAAGGATGATGATTAATGAAAATAGCATATATTTTTTTAAATGCTGAATTGTTAGGAGAAAAAAGTTTTTATAAGAATTTTATAGAGAAGAATAGGGGAGATATTTTTTGTGCAGATGGAGGAGCAAATATATCTTACCTACTTGAGCTTAATCCCTTAGAAATTTGGGGAGACATGGATTCAATAAAGGATGAGGTCTTAAAATACTACGAAACTGGGTCTGTAATTATAAAAAAATTTTCAAAAGAGAAAGATAAAACAGATTCAGAACTTTTGTTGGAATATCTGTTCGAAAAAAAATATAAAAAAATTTATTGTATAGCAGGCTTAGGTGGAGATATAGCTCATGAACTTACTAATATCAATCTATGCTTTAAATATCAGAACTTATGTTTTTTAACAGAGGAAAACAAACTATTTTCTATAGAAGGAAAAGAAGTTTTTAAAGATTTAAAAGATAGAGAGATATCTTTTATAATTTACTCGGATAGTGTAGAAAAATTAACTTTGAAAGGCTTTAAATATGAAATACAAGATTTAAAACTCTTGCGAGGAGATAGTAGATGTATGAGCAATATAATAGCTCAAGATCTAGCAGAAATTAGCTTTAAAAGTGGAAAACTTTTAGCAGTTCTAAAGAATAGAATGATATGAAATAAAAGTTAAAAAAGCTACTAAGAATTAAGTAAAATTTATAAAAATAAAATTGACTTATTTTATCGTTTAATATAAAATTGTAAAGACGAAATATTGAGGAAACAAAATATTAAGGAGGGATTTTATGCTAGAAGTAGGAATGAGTTATGAAATAAAAAGACCTGTTACAGAAAAAGATACTGCAGCAAGAGCTGCATCTGGAGCTGTTGAAGTTTTTGCAACTCCTATTATGATTGCTTGGATGGAGGAAGCATCTTTACAATTAGTACAAAAAGAATTAGAAGAAGGATTGACAACAGTCGGAACAGAAGTAAATATAAGGCATCTTAAGGGAAGCTTAGTTGGAACAAAGATGAAAGTGGTTTCTACATTAAAAGAAATTGATAGAAAGAGATTGGTTTTTGATGTCGCTGTCTATGAAGAAGAAGGAGATGTACTAGTTGGTGAAGGAACTCATACTAGATTTATAATAGACACAGCTAAGTTTTTTGAAAAATTAAAAAAGTAATATAAGAAAGATAGAGAGATCTATCTTTTTTTTAAGTATTTAAAAAAGCAAAAATAAAAAAACTCGTTTTTTATAAAACAAACTTAAAAGCTCTAGGAATAAAATTTTTGAGTTTTCTATGACAGTATAACTAGTTATAAGTTTTATTCTTATTTAAAATCAAAAATATTTTTACATAAAAAGGAAAGGAAAAAAATGGAAAAATTAAATTTAAAAGTTAAATTTGTATTGGGAATTCAACATGTACTTGCGATGTTTGGGGCAACTGTATTGGTGCCATTCTTAACTGGTTTAAATCCTTCAATAGCTCTTATAGCAGCAGGATTAGGAACTCTTATATTTCACAGTGTTACTAAGGGTATAGTACCTGTTTTTTTAGGTTCTTCTTTTGCCTTCATAGGTGCAACTTCATTGGTGTTACAGTCGTATGGTATAGGAGTTTTAAAAGGAGGAATAATAGCTGCAGGTGTAGTTTATATGACAATGGCAGGGATAGTTTTAAAATTTGGTGTGGACAGAGTAAAATCATTTTTTCCACCAGTTGTAGTAGGTCCTATAATTATGGTTATAGGTTTAAGGCTTAGCCCAGTAGCATTAAATATGGCAGGCTATTCTAA
This sequence comes from Fusobacterium sp., assembly GCF_030528405.1. Classification (GTDB taxonomy): domain Bacteria; phylum Fusobacteriota; class Fusobacteriia; order Fusobacteriales; family Fusobacteriaceae; genus Fusobacterium. Next base: position 19,135 of record NZ_JAUMYY010000023.1, on the reverse strand, counting down.
TGGAAGTTTTGATAGAGATGGACTTATAATTTCTTCAGTGGTAGTTCTTACTATGGTTTTTATAAGCATATTAAAAAAATCTTTTTTTAGATTGGTGCCAATTCTAATTTCAGTTATGGTAGGTTATGTACTTTCTATTATGTTAGGTCATGTAGAATTTACAAAGGTAGCAGAGGCAAATTGGATAGGCTTACCTCAGGATGCACTGTCTTCTTTAATGGTAATGCCTGAGTTTACTTTTACTGGAATTGTTGCAATAGCTCCCATTGCTTTGGTAGTTTTTATAGAGCACATTGGTGATATAACTACAAATGGAGCAGTGGTTGGAAAAGATTTCTTTAAAAATCCAGGAGTTCATAGAACTTTACTGGGAGATGGTTTGGCAACAATGGTAGCTGGCTTGATAGGGGGACCTGCAAATACAACTTATGGAGAGAATACAGGAGTATTAGCAGTTACAAAAGTATATGATCCCTCAGTTTTGAGGTTAGCGGCATTAATAGCTATAGTACTTGGGTTTATAGGAAAATTTGGAGTAATTTTACAAACAATTCCTACTCCAGTTATGGGAGGAGTTTCTATAATTTTATTTGGTATGATAGCAGCAGTTGGAGCCAGAACAATAGTTGAAGCAAAACTTGATTTCACTCATTCAAGAAATCTTGTAATTGCATCACTGATATTTGTATTAGGAATTGCTATAGATAATATAGCAATATATAGAGCAATATCTGTTTCAGGGCTTGCTATAGCAGCTCTTGTTGGAATAGTTCTTCATAAGGTTTTACCTGAAGATGTATAGATATATGGAGGGAAAATATGGAAAAAATTGCTAGCTTTCAAGTGGATCATCAGAAATTAAGTAGAGGAATTTTTGTTTCAAGAATAGATGAAATAAATGGGAACTATTTAACAACTTTTGATATAAGAATGAAATTGCCTAATAGAGAGCCTGTTATGAATATTGCAGAAATGCATACAATAGAACACTTAGGAGCTACATTTTTAAGAAATCATAAAGTTTGGAAGAATGAAATAATATATTTTGGACCTATGGGTTGTAGAACTGGTTTTTATGCGATAATAAAAGGTAAATTGGAATCAAGTGAGCTTTTAGAGCTTATTAAAGAAATGTTCGAATATATATCTGTATTTGAGGATAAAATTCCTGGAGCTTCTGAGATAGAGTGCGGAAATTATTTGGATCAGAATTTACCTATGGCAAGATATGAAGCAGAAAAATATTTAAAAGAAACTCTATTTGATATAAAAGAAGAAAATTTAAAATACCCAGAGTAAAAGGAGAAAATTTTTGTATGAAAAATCTTTTAGTAAGTTTTTTTGCTTGTATATTGTTCTTAATAGCTTGTAATAAAAATAAAGAAAAAAATGTGAAAAATGAATTTGAAAATAAAAGTTTTAAAATTGAAGAAATAGAAGGAAGTAATATAGTGAAAGATAGAAATTTAATAGATAAAAAATATAAATGGAATTTAGAAGATATTTATAAGTCTTGGAATGAATGGCAGCTAGATTTAAAAAAAGTAGAGGAGCTTATGAAAGAAGTTCCTAAATATAAGGGACAAATAAAAGATAGCTCAGAGAAATTTGTAGAATTAAATAATTTAACTGAAAAAATTTCAAGAATAATTGATAAGTTGTATCTATACCCATATATGTTAAAAGATTTAGACTCAACAGATGAAACTGCATCTATAAAAATGCAGGAAATAGAGATGTTATTTGGGAAATTTGCTGTTGAAATAGCTTGGTTAGATCCAGAAATTTTAGAAATACCAATAGAAACTATGAAAGAATGGATAGAAAAAAATCCAGAGTTAAAAGTAAGAGAATTTCCTCTTATGGAACTTTATAGGTTGAAAAGTCATTTGCTTGATGAAGGGAAAGAAAAATTACTTTCATATTATTCACAATTTATGGCTTCATCATCAGATATATATGGAGAGCTATCTATATCAGATATAAAGTGGAATAAGGTTAAGCTTTCAACTGGAGAAGAGGTGGAAGTAACTAATGGACTTTACTCTAAAATTTTATCAACCAATAGAAATCAAGAAGATAGAAGACTAGCTTTTGAAGCGCTGTACAATAGCTATAACAATTCAAAAAATACTTTTGCTGCTATATATAGAGCAATAGTACAGAGAAATGTTGCAACAACAAGGGCAAGAAACTATAAATCTTCCTTAGATAAAGCATTGGAAAATAAAAATGTACCAAGGGAAGTTTTCTTATCACTTATGGAATCAACTATAGAAAATTCAGCACCTCTTAGAAGATATATGGAATTGAGGAAAAAAGCTTTAAAATTAAAAGAATATCATTACTATGATAATAGTATAAATATTATAGATTATGATAAGGTTTTTGAGTATGATAAGGCAAAAGAAATAGTTTTAAACTCTGTAAAACCTTTGGGAGATGAATATCAGGAGAAAATGAAAAAAGCAATATCTGAAGGATGGTTAGATGTATTTGAAACTCCAAATAAGAGAAGTGGAGCTTATTCTGTAAATATCTATGATGTCCATCCTTATATGCTTTTAAACTATCAAGAAACGATGGATGATGTATTTACTTTAGCTCATGAACTTGGGCATACAATGCATAGCATTCTCTCAAGTGAAAATCAACCTTATCCTATAGCAGATTATACAATATTTGTAGCTGAAGTGGCATCTACTTTCAATGAGAGGTTATTGCTTGATTATATGTTAGAAAACTCAAATGATGCCTTAGAAAAAATAGCGCTTTTAGAGCAGGCGCTTAGCAATATTGTCGGAACTTTCTTTATACAAACTTTATTTGCAACATATGAGTATGAAGCTCATAAATTAGTAGAAGAAGACAGGGCAATTACAGCAGATATATTATCAGATTTAATGGAGGATTTATTTAAAAAATATTTTGGGGATACAGTACTAATAGATGAGCTACAAAAAATAATTTGGGCAAGAATACCTCATTTCTTTAATTCTCCATTTTATGTATATCAATACTCCACATCATTTGCAGCCTCAGCTAAACTGTATTCAGATTTAAAAAACCCTAAAATATCAGAGGAAGCTAGAGAGAGATATTTAACATTGTTAAAATCTGGTGGTAACAATCATCCTATGGAACAATTAAAATTAGCAGGAGTAGATTTATCACAGAAAGAAAGCTTCGATGCAGTTGCTAAAGAATTTAACCGTTTGATTGACATATTTGAAGAGGAACTTAAAAAAGCTGGAGTAATATAAAATATATTAAAAAGCTATTGTAATTATAAAATTTCTTAATTACAATAGCTTTTTATTTTTTAAAATTATTTTTAATATTCAAAAAATGTTTCTATAATATCATCCGAAGGTTTTTTTCCAAGCAAAGAACCTACTATAAACGCTATAAGAGAAATAGCTAAAGAAGGAACAACATTGTGTAAACCAAAAACAGAAACTTTAAATATTTCTATATAGAGATAGGTAGTAATACCAAAAACCATAGAAGCTATAGCTCCAATGGAGTTTGCTTTCTTCCAATAAAGTCCTAAAATTAAAGGACAAAAGAATATAATTTCCTGACCAGCTAAGGCAAATAAATTTATCCAAACTATTAGACTCAATTGTTTAAGTGAAAGCAAAAATACTAAAATTCCAATAAAAAATGAAGTAAACATAGATATTTTTTTTACTTTTTCTTCACTAGCTTTCTTATCAAAATAACTTATATAGAGGTCTTTTATAATGGTTGAAGAAGCCATTATTAAAAGAGAATCCACAGTAGACATTATTGCTGCAAGAGGTCCACCTATAAAGACTCCCGCCAGTATAGGATATAAATTTTTAAGAGCCAATATAGGAATTATTTTATCAGCTATATCTAAATTTGGTTCTACAGCTTTAGCCATCACTCCAACTAGATGCATACCTAAAACTAAGATACCAACCAGAGAAGTTCCTATAATCATAGCATTGTGCATAGCTTTAGAATCTTTAAATGCCATACACCTAACAGTAGTTGCTGGTAGACCTAATATTCCAATTCCAACTAAAATCCAAAATGACATTATAAAAGGTTTAGCTATATTACCTCCAGAATCTGGTCTTAAAAGATTAGGATCTATATTTTTTATGCTTAGCATGATATTTTCCATGCCATTTCCTTTTTTTAAAATTACAAAAAATAATATAAAAGTTGCTATGAACATAACAGTAGCTTGAATAGCATCTGTTAAAGTTACGGCTCTGAAACCTCCAAGTGTTGTGTATATAATAACAACCATTGAAAATATTATTAACCCATAAACATAAGAAAGACCTGTAACAGCTTCAAAGAGTCTTGCTCCTCCGACAAATTGAGCAACAACAGCACCTATAAAAAATATTAAAAGCATAATAGAAGATAAGATATTTACTGCATCATTATCATATCTCTTTTTTAAAAGATCAAATATAGTTACAGCATTTATTTTTCTTGAAATTATAGACATTTTTTTCCCAAGTATTCCAAGAGTAAAAAAAGCAGTAGGAACTTGTATGCATGCGAGTAACACCCAGCCCAGTCCAAGTTTATAAGCAACTCCTGGACCACCAATAAAGGAACTTGCTCCAATATAAGTAGCAATTATAGTCATTGCAAGTACAAAGCCTCCCATAGATCTATTTCCTATATAGTATTCTTCTGTAAAATTAGAAGAATTTTGCTTAATTTTATTAACCCTGTAAGCTATATAAAGGGTTAAAAGCAGATATAAAATAATTGGTAAAATTATTAGAATTTTATTCATTTTTCCCCCTTATTAATCTTTTTTGTTTTTTTCAAATTGTTCAAAGTCTATATCTTTAAATAAAAACTTAGTAGCTAAAAAAACTAAAAAATTTATTAAAACCAGTCCAAGTACACATGAATAAAAAAACCATTCAGGCATTCCTAGAATATATTTGTAATCTTCAGTATTTTTAGGCGGGAATATATATGCGAAATAATACCACCATAAGAAATATAATAAGTATAAGGCTACAGTTACTAAAACTTCTTTATTGATTTGTTTGGCTATATTTTTTTTATCTTTCATGAAAAACTCCTTTACCAGATAAATTTCCACACAATTATATCACCTATTTATTTTTTGTCAAAAAAAACTAAGGAAAATTTTTTCTCTAAAAAATTGAGAAAAATAAAATTTAAAAGTAGACTGCTTTAGTTCTATTTGTTATAATATAAGAAATATTAAAAATATGGAGGAATATTATGAGGGTAAAATGCTTTCCTTTAGGAGCAATGTATACGAATTGTTATTTAGCATATGATGAAAAAACAAAGGATGCATATTTCTTTGATTGTGGTGGGAAAAATATAGAAAAACTAAATAATTTTATAAGAGATAATAACTTAAGCTTAAGATATATAGTATTGACTCATGGACATGGAGACCATATAGAAGGGTTAAATCTTTTAGCTCAAACTTATCCTGAGGCTAAGGTTTATATTGGAAAAGAAGAAAAGGATTTTTTATATAATTCCAATTTGAGCCTTTCAAGAAATATTTTTGGAAATGACTTTATTTTTTCAGGCAATTTGATAGAAGTTTCTGAAGGAGATATGGTCGGAGTTTTTAAAACTATTGATACTCCAGGGCACACGATAGGTTCAAAATGTTTTTACTATGAGCCAGAAAATATTTTAATCTCGGGAGATACTATGTTTAGAAGAAGTTATGGTAGATATGATCTTCCAACTGGTGATATGAACAGTTTGTTTAACAGTTTATACAAGCTTTCTAAATTACCTTCTGAAACAGTTGTATATAGTGGTCATAGTGATGAAACAACAATAGGTGAAGAAAGAGAATTTTTAAAATATATAGGAGTGTTAATATAAAATAAACTAATGGAGGAAGATGATGATAAATCAAGATAAAATTTATGATGTGGTAATAGTTGGTGCAGGTCCTGCAGGTCTTACAGCTGGAATCTATGCAAGCAGAGGAAATTTATCAACTCTTATTTTAGAAAAAGATGGCATAGGAAGTATGATAATGACTCATCAGGTAGATAACTATCCAGGATATAAGGCAGGAAGTACTGGAAAAGAAATTTATGATGCTATGAAAATTCAAGCAAAAGATTTTGGTTGTGAATTTAAATCTGCAACTGTTTTAGGTTTTGATCCCTATGAGGAAATAAAAGTTGTAAAGACAGATGCTGGAAATTTTAGAACGAAATATATAGTAATTGCGACTGGTTTGGGGAAAATAGGAGCAAAGAAGGTAAAGGGAGAGTCAAAATTTTTAGGAGCTGGTGTATCTTACTGTGCAACCTGTGATGGAGCTTTTACAAGAGGAAAAGTAGTTTCACTTGTAGGAAAGGGAGATGAGCTTATAGAAGAGGCACTTTTTTTAACTAAGTATGCAACTAAAGTGAATATCTTTGTAACCGCCGATGATTTAGATTGTAATGCTGAGCTTAAAGAAGTTATAGAATCTAAAGAAAATGTTAGCATAAAAACAAAGGTTAAACTTTTAGAAATAAAAGGTAGTGACTTTGTGGAGAGTTTAAATCTAGACATTAATGGAGAAACAAAAGAAATAAAAACAGACTTTGTTTTCTTATATTTAGGAACAAAAAATAATTTAGAGTTATATGGAGAATTTGCAGCTATTTCTGCAAGGGGTTATATAGAAACGGATGAGAATATGAAGATAAGAACTGACAAGATGTATGCTATTGGAGATATAAGAGAAAAAGAAGTGAGGCAGATAACAACTGCTACGAGTGATGGAACTATAGCAGCTTCAATGATAATAAAAGAAATATTAAAAGCTAAAAAAAATTCATAAGTCAATATGAAAAATGAGAAAAAGCTGTTGTAAATTTTGAGTTCTAGTTTTTATAGAAAACTTTTACAAAAAATACAACAGCCTTTATATTTTAATCTTCTGAATTTTTCTTTTCAAAACTTATCATTATAGGTGTACCATCAAAACCAAAGGCTTCCCTAAATTTGTTCTCTATATATCTGGCATAAGAAAAATGAATAAGTTCAGGATAATTACAGAATAAAACAAATTTTGGTGGAGCAACAGAAACTTGAGTGGCATAGTTAATTTTTACAACTCTTCCCTTTCTAGTAGGAGGAGTATTCATTAAAATAGCATCTTTTAAAACAGTATTTAAAAGTCCAGTAGAGATTCTTTTAGTGTATTCTTCATAAATTTTATCTGAGATTTCTAAAAGATTAGTTGTCCTCTGCCCTGTCAGTGCTGATACAAATTCTATGGGTGCATAAGATAAGAATGGAAGCTCTGCATAAAGTTCTTCCCGAACTTTTTTCATAGTATGAGTATTTTTATCAACTAAATCCCATTTATTCATGACTATAATAATAGGTTTTAACTCCTCTGCTGCGATTCCTGCAATTCTCTTATCTTGCTCTGTCAATCCCTCTTTTGCATCTAGCATAAGTATACATACATCAGCTCTTTTAATACTTTTTAATGCTCTTAAAACAGAATAATATTCTAAGCTTTCTTCAATTTTAGATTTTCTCCTGATTCCAGCTGTATCAATTATCATATATTTATTGTCTTTATATGTTATTAAAGTGTCAATTGCATCTCTTGTTGTACCTGCAATATCACTAACTATAGCTCTTTCTTCTCCTGAAAGTTTATTAACTAAGGAAGATTTTCCAGCGTTTGGTTTTCCAATTATAGCTAATTTCAAAACATCTTCAGCTTCTTCGGGAAAATCTAAGCGACCTATAATATCAACGACTATATCCAGCATATCCCCTAGATTTACCTTGTGTGCACCAGATATGGGAACTAAATATTCAAAACCCAAGCCATAAAAATCATAGATGTCATCTTGTTGTTCATTGAAATTATCTATTTTATTAACACATAAAATAACAGGTTTGTTTTTCTTTCTTAAAATATAAGCAATTTCTTCATCTAAGGGGTTTAATCCTCCCTTTCCATCTACAACAAATAGAATAACATCTGCTTCGTTCATTGCAACTTCGGCTTGCTCTCTTATTTTTGTCATCATAAAATCATTATTTCTGGGTTCTAAACCTCCTGTATCAACAATTACAAACTCTGCACCACTCCATTCAGTATCTCTATATAATCTATCTCTTGTCACTCCTGGCATATCATCGACTATGGCAAGCTTATCTCCAATTAAATTATTAAATAAAGTTGACTTTCCAACATTTGGTCTTCCAACTATAGCAACTATTGGTTTCATTATATCACATCCTTTTTTTCTGCTGTTTAGCTTCCAGCAGTAGGTAAAAAATCCAGTTTTAAATAAAAGATAGGAGACTGAAGCCTCCCTAACTCTATAATTATAATATTATCAATATAAAAAGTCAAGGAAACTATATTTTAATTTGTAATGAATTTTTGTTAAATCATATATATTTTTTCAAAATCATAGAAATAATTAATGCAATAAATAAACTTGTTAGGGTACCAACAAGATATTTTTCTGCAAAGTTTTTGTTTTCCATCTGTTTAAAACGAGCTATACTTTTTGCAGTCATAACCAGCCCTATTGCACCATATTGGTTATTGAGAACCAAAATAGCTACTATCATTCTTTCTAATTTTCCTATCATAGCTCCTGCTTTTAGCTCAAAGATATTTGATCTTTCAAATCTTTTATTTGAAATTAAGGCTAGTACTTTTTTTGTCAGAGTAGCTGCTGGTTCAGATAGGAGAGTGAACAATAAAAAATATATAACTAATGTATTAAAGTATTCATATTCTTGACAACAGCCATAAAAAGTATTCAAATGTTCACTCAATTTAAAATAATGATAGATAGCGAATAAGGTAGTTATATTTAAGACTTGATGAAATATGAAAATAAAAAGAAGAGCTCTAGGTTTATGAAATTTTAGTTCTATCTTATTTTTGATATAGAGAGCTAACATATAGAAAAATGAAATAATAAAAATGGCTATAAAAATATGTTTAAAATCAAAAATCAATAGAAAAGCTAGGCAAATTATAAAAAAATAAATCAGGCAATGTAGCAACAAAATTTTTCCTTCTTTCTTTCTTTTTTCAGAAAAAAAGGAAGATTGGAACAGAAAAGCTGCAAAAAGATGAAACGCTAAAAGAAGAAAAAAAGTCATGGTTAAGCTCCTTTCAATTAAATTTTCATAGTTTTTAAAATAGTAACTGCCATATTTCTAAGTTCATAGATACTAGCAGTCTTTATAGTTTTTTCAACACTCTGCCTGCTTATACCTAAATATTCTGAAAGTTGAGTAGAAAGTCCTCTTTTTTTGCCTATTGTTATAAAAAATTCTTCATTATCGATCTCAATAGGTTTTGATAAAAATTTATTTTTTATATTTTTTTGAAGGTGTAAAAGATTTTCATGATTGATAAATTTTAAAAGGTTAGGTATTTTTTTACTATCAATAATATTTTCTTTTGTAAGTGGGTAGAGAATTTCTGATACTAGCATTAATTCATTTTGATAGACACTTTGTTTACTGGAAACTAAAAGTTCTGCAGCTAATAGAGAATTAATAATAAAATCATCCTTAGCTTTTGAAAAAAATAATCTTGAATATTCCAACGAATTTCTTGCAGAATTTATAGCTTCTCTAGCATTATGATATGCAGAACCGTCTTGAGCTGTTGTACTGGCATTGTTCATTACAACAGTCCATTCTCCCACTCCTATTCCTGCATGAATTTTTACAGGGAAAATAAGCATGGAAAAAATTCTTAAATATAAATAAGCAGCTGCTGAAGAAGAAAAAAGTCCTTGAATTTCATCACCAGCACTAAACTCAACCTTTTTTTCAGTTGAAGTATGGAATATATCATTTAGAGCTTTTATAATATCCATTATTTGATTTTGCAAAAAATTTCTATCTTTTAAAGAATATGCTTTAGATTTCTTTAAGTCTATCATTAAAACAGTGTATTTTTTCAAGTTAATCACCTCTTGATTCAGTTTAACATAGGATTTTAAAAAAAGCAACTCTTTTTAGTTGCTATTAAATTGAGCAACCTTTTTAATATGTATATATAAAATATTATTTTTTAAAATATAAAAATTTATAAAAAAATAAAAATGACTAATTAAGATAAATTATTTAAAAAGCACAAATTTTTGAATGGGAAATAAAATTACATTTAGAATTGATTGACTTTAATCCTAAAAGCATATAGAATTTAAATAAAAGATCTAAGGGGGATTTTTTATGAATAATAGTGAATTTATAACTAAATATACATCAGGAAAATGTCTATCTTTTGTTGAATTTCAAGTTATAGCACAAAAATATGGAATATATTTTGAAAAGATAAATAATGATATTGTTGTTTGCTATAAAGGAGAAGGTGATCCTAGAGTAGATGCTTTCAATTTTTATAAAAATTTTTTTCCTGAAACAAACTTAAATCCAAGTAACTTTGATTTAATAAATCATATAAGAGATTTTCACTTTAAATTTTTAAAGGAAAAAATAAATCAAATCGCACAAAACTATTCTCTACCACCTGTATATAATCAAAGTATATCTTTGAAAGACAATGCAATATCTTTACTTAATACTTTAAAATTAAGGCATGCAATTTATCAAAAAGATATAGATATAATCAAATATATATTGAATTTATAGAGGGAGAAAATTGAAAAAAACTTTTAAGAATCTAGAAGACAAGTATAAGCTTTTAAAGGAAGGAATAAAATTTTCTTGTTTTGAAATTGAAGAAGAGAGTTTAGCTTTTTCTGATAAAATTTTAATAATTATCTTGCCCTTATAGAGAATATACCAACAGGAGTTAATACTTGGCTTAAAGAATACCCAAGTATAGTAGAAAGTTCAGATAATTTAGCCATAGTCAAAATTACTGATAATGAGATAACTATCTTAGTTTCTATAAGAAGTTCAGAACCTTCAGAACTTCAGAGTTTATTAAATAAAATTATAGATATTGCTAAAAAATATAATGCAGGACATTCTATTTCAGGTGCTTATCCAGAGTGGAAATTTAAAACAGACTAGATATTAAAAAAGAAGCTATTACAGATAGAACTGCAGTAGCTTCTTTAATTTCTTATTCACAAATTGTTAATCCACAGCTTTTTTTATTATGATGCGTTAAATAAAGTGGTAGAGCTATAAAAAATGCTCCTCCGACTATATTTCCTGTTGTTGCAAAAAATAAATTATAAGCTATATCTGAGTAGGTAATTGCTATTCCAGCCATTTTAGCAGCACTTAGATAGAGCATATTTGCAACACAGTGATCATAGCCTAAAATTATAAAGAGCATTATAGGAAACCAAGCTGCAAAAATTTTTCCTATGACATCCTTTGCACAGTATGTTAAAAGGACAGCTCCACAAACTAAGACATTACAAAGTATTCCTTTTAAGAATAAACTATATGCTGGAGCACTGACTTTGTATAGAGCTAGTTTCTCAAGATATAAAAGAGAATCTTCATTAAAATTATGAGTTTCTATTGTAATATAAGCAATGAAAACTCCTCCAAGAAAATTAAAAATATATACAATAAGCCAGTTTTTTAACAATTGCCTTATTGTAATATTTTTATTTATAACTGCTACTGCTAACATACAGTTACTTGTAAAGAGCTCAACTCCCAGCAAGACAACCATAATCAAGCCCACAGGAAATACAGCACCTGCTACAAATTTTGCCAAGCCTGCATTTGTTTTAACAAGGCTTGATGAGGCGACAATACTTCCAACTGCACCAAAAGCTATAAATATTCCAGCTAAAAATCCTAATAAGCCAAGTTTATAAATACACTTATTTCCTTTTTCAGTACAAACACTTAGTAAGTAATCCATAAGTTCACTTGGATTTTTCATATTCATTTTCTACACTCCCCCATAATTAATTATAATTTTTAATTTTTTCTATAGTTTTTTTAGAAAAATTTAATTCTTCTAAAAGTTTAAAATTAGAATTTTTAAATAATTCTTTGATTCTATTCTCATACTTTTCTTGATAAGAAGATAAATAAAATTTTTGATTGAAAAAATCTATATCATTTATATATTTAAATGTCATTAAGTAGTTTCTACCTTTTACTATTTTTATAAATTCTTCTCTTAACATCTCTGTACTTAAGTTCCATATCATATCTTTTGAATTTTTTGTAGCCTCTAAAGCTTGTTCATCAATTTTTAATAGAGATTTTTCGGAAAAAAATCTGAACATACGCAGCATTCTAAAAGGATCTTCTAAAATTCTTTTTTTTGCTTCTCCCATAAAGCGAATTTTTCTTTCATTTATATCAATAAGAGATTTAGGGTCTGCAAAAATTAAATTTTCGCCATCATAGGCAAGAGAATTGATAGTAAAATCTCTACGCAGCAAATCCATTTCTATATTATCAATAAAATTAAAGGAAAAATCTTTACGCTTACCATAATATTCTAAATCTTCTCTGAGCCTAGCTATTTCAAATTTTTTATTGTTAAATTTAATTTCAACTATATTCAGTTTTTCAGATACTACTCTTGTTGAAAACAGCTTCTTATCAGAAAACAAATCTAAGATTTCTAACAATGATAAATTAGTAGAAAAGTCACAATCTTTAGGCTGAAGTTCAAGAAGTTTATCTCTTATATAGCCACCAACAATATAAGCCTTAGATTTTTCTTTTAAAATTTTAAATATTTTAGTTGTGTCATCATCAATTTTGATCCGAAATTTTTTGAACATTTTGTTTCACCTAGCTTAACTTAATATTACACATTGTATATTTTAACCAAAAAAATAGAATAAAGCAATGTTTTTAAAATGATTTTATTAATTAATAATAGGTAAGGAGAAATTGTTTATATTTGAACTATAATCAAATTTTTTACTTAAATGTTATATTTAAAAAAATAATAAAATATTGTATACTTTTTGTGAAAAATATGTTATATTAAAATAAATATTAAAATTGTCATATTTATATTAAAGCAAATAATGCAAGTACAGATAGGGGGGAAGTATGAACAATAAACATTTTGATTATGCTAAAAAAAATATAAAAGCGCTGGCTAGAAGATATAAAACTATATCATATTCAATTAGTTTAGTTTTAACTTTTGCTATGCTAGGAGTGAATGCATTTTCTGAAGAAGTAAGTTTAAAAGTAAACAAACAGGAAATAGTTAGCTCTACAGAGAAATTAAGTGAAGTTTTGAATAATATAAAGCTAGAAAATGAAAAGAAGTTAAAAGGAGCTAATTTAGAATTAATACAACTTATAGAACAAGGGAATCAAGTTGTAAAATCACCATGGGCTTCATGGCAATTTGGAATAAACTATTTTTATGACAATTGGGGAGGCAGTTTTAGAGGTGAAGGAGATAAGGCTAAGAAATATCCTTATGAGGGAATTTTTACTAGAGGAGAATGGTGGGAAAGAAATGTTTCACCAGAAAGTAAAACTTATGAAAGAATTGTAAAAAGAAACAATCTAAAATCTTCATTAACTAATAATAGGGATGGATATAATTATGGTTTAGTTAGAACAAAGAAAATTCCTGATAGAGGAACTCCTTTTGTTATTGAACCTGTTATAAATATAAAAACTCCGCCCTTACCAAACTTAAATATAAATCCAATGGAAATTGTTCCAAACATAAAATTTACTATACCTGATGTTGCTACAAGTGGATTTAATCCTAGAGAATTATCTTCAGTGGAACCTAATGTGTTTAATCCACCTGCATTAGATCAAGTTGCAACAGGATTTGCTCAGGATATGCAAGGAGTTTCATTTTATATGGAACCTAATGTTATTATTAATAATGCAAGTGGAAATGCGAATGCTTCAGGGACTACTGTAACTATTTTAGATAATGGATTTTCAGTTGATAATCCTTTTACATACATTGGTAGAAAAGATAATCAGGGAAGAAGTACAACGGGTGAAGGTACAATTGCTGGTACTTGGAGTTTTGATCAATCAAATCCAGATCCAAGTATAGCTAATTATACTGATGCAAGAGCAGGAAGTATTATAACTAATTCCACTGGAGTTTATAATCAATATAAAAATGCTAATCATTATAGAACAGGGAATCCATCTTCACCACAAGCAGTTTTCAGTTTTACACAATATCAACAAGGTAACGAGATAAGACCTGGAAATACTACTTCGACATCTGATATAAGTGGAGACTGGACATTAAAAAATACTACTTCTGATCCAATTAGAAGAAACAAAAATCTTTCTAATACAGTAAGATTTATAAGTGTAAATGGAACACATGTTTTTTCCTTTTATGATCCGATGGTAGCAAATTTTAATGGCAATTTAAAAATATATGGAAGATCTGCTTTTGATACTCTAACCAAACCACTATATAAAAATTGGACACATATGACAGTGGCTGTGGAACAACAAGCTGCTAGTGCAAAGGAGTCAATATTTACTAATAATGGTGTTATAACATTAGAAAGAGAAGCAGCTAAACCAGCTGTAAATCCTAAAGATGACACTTTAGGCTCTTTCTTAATTGGTTTTGCAGCTATGATTGAAGATTATGGTCAATATCAACCTGTGACAGGTAATTCAGTCTTGCATACTCGTTATTCAGATATTACTTTTAGACCTTGGGCTTCAGAAATGAATAATAAGGGTACAATAAATGTAAAAAGTGTGGAAAGTATTGGCATAGATTTTTCGGAATTTAGTTTTGAGCCAGATGCAGGTAAAATAAATAATAGTGCAATTAACATAGAAAAGCAAAAAGCTTGGGGTAATAAAGGTTCACTTAGAATTTATATGAATACTGGAAATATAAATGTTTCAAGTATAGATCCTGGTAATTTAGCAACAGTCAGAGGAAGTTACGGTATAAGAGTACCTAACATATTTAACGGTGGAAGAATAGGTAAAACAGTAGATAGTGAAGGAATTTATTATGATGAGACAATTATAGATGGTGAGAATGGAACAGTAACTTTAACAGGAGATCATAATGTTGGAATTTCTGTTTCTAAAAAAATTGGTGGTTCTGGAACAGGGACAAATGAAAACAATGATACTTATTCTGAATATAAGCAAACTATTATTACTGGTCAATATAATGGACAAGTATATAATGTTGGAAAAGGAACAATGAGTGTCTATAATTATCAGACAGGAAAAGGTGCAAATGGAACTGGTTTAGGTGGAAAAACTGTTGACAAAGCAAACCTTGATAATACAGGTAGAACAGAAAAGGATTTAATAGGAAATATTTATAATTTAAATATATTAGTTGATGGAACAGAAAACATAGGATTTTTAAGAAATTTTGACTACATGTACGGAAACTATTCTCAAGCTACAAAGACACTTGCAGAAAATGATTTTAATATAAAAGATACACATATAAAGTCTATAAATTTTTCTTCTACAGCCAATGGAGGAGTTTTATTTAGAACAGATAGATATGGAATTAATTTAGAAAAAAATCTTACAGGTGCAGAGGAAGTTAATTCTGGAAATGCAAGTGTTGCTGATAAGAAATATAACATCGTTATGCTTGCAAATGGAGCTAAAAATCCTAATGACACAGTAGTTCCAAAAGTGAAAAATACTGGAAATATTACATTTGCTGCTGGTGGGCAAAATTTAATAGGACTTATGGCATATAGTGGTGGTAAGGCTGAAGTAATAGGAGATATAACTATAACAAATTCCCCTTCATCTTTAGGACTTGTTATAAATGGAAGAAATATAAATAGAGTAAGCGAAGGGCTTAGTTCTGGAAATATAAGTGTAAATGGAAATGAATCAGTTGCCATATATAATAATGGCGGTAAATATGAACTAAGTGCTGGAGGAAAACTAAATGCTAGTGGAGAAGGTGCTATAGCTGTATATGCTTCTAAAAATGGAGCAGACTTAGCAGAAACAAAATTAGGAGCTGGTCAAGTTTCTGTAAGTGGAAAAGGTTCAGTAGCACTATATGCAAATGGCGGTTCAAATATAGAATTAAACGGAACTAATTTAGATATAAGTGATGATAATCTTTTATTTTATGGAGCTGAAAATTCTAAATTACATCTTACAGGAGATGCCACAGCTAATATTGCCTCTGGAGGTACGGCATTTTATGTGAAAAATCCTATTGGAAGTCCATTAAATAGTATTCGTTCTAGTTCATCAACAGGGCAATTGACAGTAAATTTAGCCGATAATTCAACTCTTATAGTTGCAGAAGGAAATGGTGGTACAAGTGGAGGAGAATTACTATCAAATCTTTCAAATAGTACTTCGACAACAGGAATTATAATAAATGGTTCAGGAAATTATACACCTTATAAAGCATATAGATTACCTTTAATTGTTGATACAGATGTTGATCTAAATGAACCAACAGATAAGTATCTAATTTCAGAATTTTCATCATCAAGTGTTACATTAGAAAATGGAAAAACTATTTCTGGTTCAGGAAAAATAACTTCACCTTCTAACTTAGCTAAGAGATCAAAATCAGCAATAGCACAAAAGAATACTAAGCCTGGGGTAACAAGAGATGATGTGGTTCTTACAAATAATGGAACAATAGATTTAACTGGAACAGAGATGGTAGGAATAGTTGGAGAATTTTCTAAAATAGAAAATAATAATATTATAAAAACTATTGGAGATGGTTCGACTGCAATAATAACTACAAATGGTGGTATTGCGACTAATAATTTAACTGGAAAAATAACTGTAGGTAATGCAGGAGTAGGAATAGCAGGAATAAATTATCTAGGAGTGACAAATGTTCCATCATTAGTTCAGCCAAAAACAGGAGAAGGCTTTATAGAAATAGTTAATAATGGAAGTATAAATTCGACTGCAACAAAGGACTCAGCAATAGGAATTTTAGCTTTAGATTTAAAAGAAAGTGCTGATGGAAAAGTTTCAGTTACTGCTACTAAAGCATCTAAAATAACTTTAGGTAATAAGTCTTCAATAGATGTTTCTTCAAGTGCTGGTGGAGTAGCTGTTTACTCAAAGGCTATCTATAGAAGTGGAGCTGCAAAGATAATGGATAATGGTTCTAAAATTACTATAGCCAATAACGGAGTTGGTATCTTTGCTGAAGGTACAGAAATAGAAGCTGTAGGTGGAAGCATAGAATCAATAAATAAAGCAACAGCTAAGGCTGTCTACACAGACTCAGATATAATAAATTCAAAAAATATAAAGCTATTGGGAGATAAGTCAATAGGTATTCATAATTATGCTGTCAATAGCCTGTATGCTTCAAATAAAGGAAGAAATTATGTTAAAATTTCTAATTCAGGAGAAATTACTTTAGGGGATTCAGAAAGTATAAATGATCCAAGTATAGGAATTTATACAAAATTTGGAGAAGTAGAACATAAAGCTTCTATTTTAGGAGGAAAAAATACTGTAGCTATTTATTCAGATGTTGCAAGAGATGTAAATCTAATAAATGGGCATATAAAGTTAAAAGATGGAGCTCTAGCTATTTATAAAAAACAAGGGAGATTAAATCTTGATGCTAATAGTACTATAGAAGTAGATAATAATGCCACTGTTGCTTATGCTAATAACGGTGTAGAAATAATTAACAATTCAAGGGATATAAAGATAAAAGACAATTCTTATGGTTTTGTTATCCTTGATAATGGAACAAATAAATATACAAGTAACTTAAATTCAAAGTTTACAATGAATTCAGGAAGTGTTTATTTATACAAAAGTGGAGCTTCTGGAGAAGTTAATTCTTCAACAACTGTTAATACAACATCTTCTAAAAATACTGCACTTTTTGCAAATAATAATGCAATAATTAAAAATTTTGGCTTATTAAATCTAAAAAATGGATTTGGGAATATTGGTGCTTTTGCTCTTACTAATGGAGAAGTTGAAAATAATTCGAAAATAATTGTAGGAAGTTCTGATATTAAAAATAATTATTTTGCTATAGCTATGGCTGCTCAAAATGGTGGAAAGGTTGTAAATAAAAGTGGAGCTACTATTGAAGTAACAGGAAATTATGGCATAGGAATGTTTGCTGAAGGAGCAGGTTCAAGAGCTGAAAATCATGGAACAATAGCAATGGTATCTGCTGGAGAATTAAAAGGTGCTTACGGAATGTATTTAACAGACGGTGCTTATGGACTAAATACTGGAATTATAAAATCTGGAAACTATAACGGAGATGTCAATAAAGAAGCTCTTTATGGTGTTGCTGTTATGAATGGAGCAACTT
Organism: Fusobacterium sp.; assembly: GCF_030528405.1. Classification (GTDB taxonomy): domain Bacteria; phylum Fusobacteriota; class Fusobacteriia; order Fusobacteriales; family Fusobacteriaceae; genus Fusobacterium. Next base: position 897 of record NZ_JAUMYY010000023.1, on the reverse strand, counting down.
TTGAAAATAAAGGAACTGTTGATATAGATGCAAGTAATTCCTATGGAATATATATAAGAGATGCTGTTATTAAAAATTATGGAACAATTAAAATTTCTGGAGCAGGTTCAGTAGGGATAAGAAATAAAGAAGGAAGAAATGAGTTTGCTAATGCTATCACAGAAGCAGACTTAGCTGCTGCTGGTGTTATAGCTTCAAATGGAGCAAAAGCATATTTAGATGAAACGAATGGAGCTTCTAACCCTATATTAACAGGAAGTACAGAAATTTCAACATCAGGTGTTGTAACTATAGATGGAAAAATTGTTCCTATACATGATTTAAGACCAGGACCAAAACCAGAAAATAAAAACTTTGTTTTTTCAAATGTTGGCATATATATTGATACATTAGGAAGAACAAATCCTATAAATTGGGTAGATGGCTTCAATCCTAACATCGATAATGATTTAATAATAGGTTCTGAAGCAGCTGAAATTTCTAATGCTAGAGCAATAAAAATAGGTAGAGATATAATAACACCTTTTATTAAGCCATATTTAGATTCTACTAATAGTTCTACGAAGAAAGTTTTAAGTACAATATCTGGCTCTCTTACTTGGACAGTACAACCAATAGAAGGAAGAAGTGGTATGCCTGAAGAAGCAATTTTAGCAAAAATTCCTTATACGGACTTTGTTGATAAAACAGAAAATGCATGGAACTTTACAGATGGCTTAGAACAAAGATATGATAAAAATGAACTAGGTTCAAGAGAGAAAAAATTATTTAATAAATTAAACTTAATAGGAAAAAATGAACAGGCATTGCTAACTCAAGCTTTTGATGAAATGATGGGTCACCAATATGCAAATATTCAACAAAGAATACACTCAACAGGACAAATACTTGATAAAG
>NZ_JAUMYY010000071.1 GCF_030528405.1 Fusobacterium sp. | reverse complement strand
TAATAAAAAAATAGAAATTACTGAAATTTTAGAGCCATATAAAATAAATTATGATTTCTTAAAACAGCTTGAGATCTTAGAGCCTTTTGGCTCTAAAAATCATATTCCTATTTTTGCATTTAAAAATTGTAATTATTCTAATCTTCGTTTCACAAAAAATAGTACTGAACATTTGATTTTTGATCTGCATAAAGATGGCTATACTTTTAAAAATTGTATTTTTTTTAGCGGCGGAGATTACTATGATTTAATTGTAAATGCAAAAAGAATTGATGTTGCCTTTAAATTAAAGCTAGAAATTTTTAAAGATAGGTATATTTATAAATTGCAGATCGAAGATATAAAAAATTCTGAGGAAAATAAAAATTTTTTAGATGAATTTAAAAAAAATGGTAAGGATATTAAATTTCCTATAAAAACCATTGCATATACTAGAAGAAATGATGTAGACGATAATTTAAAATTAAAATTCAATGACTATGGTGGTGCAGATCTATTAAAAGAGAGAACAATTATCAGTAATTTAGATGAGAATATCGTAAAATTTCTAAATGATTTAAATAAGAATTTTAATTATAAATTTTCTGTAAAATTAAAAGAGAAAATAATAAAAACAGAAAATTTAAATCTCCATTTGGAAATATTTAGAGATGATAGTTTTGATTCCTATGCTCTAAAAGAAAATCAACTTTTTATTGATATTAAAAATCATCTTTTAGGCAAATTCAATTATAATAGTATCCAAAAAAAAGTACTAGCTAGTGTTTTTAAAAAACAAGTTAAAACTCTTGCAATTATTGAACGTGGAAGAGGAGTTAACACTATTATAAACACTATTTCTTTATATGCTGAACATAAAGGTCTTAGTATTGCTATAAATGATTCTTCTAAAAATAAAGATTTCTATATTTTTCATAATTTTAAAAATCTGGATGAAATAAAAGAAATTAAATCTGAAAATATTCTTATAATTAGTGAAGTAGATCAAGAACTTCAAAATTTTGTAAAAATTGTCGATAATTATGAAATTCCGCAAAATGTTACACTTATACCTTACTCAGACATCTCTACAAAAATAGAGACTTATCATTATTTTTTAAGTAATGAGAAAAAAATAGATATCTTAAATAATCTCAATAAGGGCTTAAAAATTTTTGCAACAGAGGATATAAAAATTAACTTTTAAAGTTTTAAAATCTTAAAGGGGATAAAAATGAAATTAAGTGAGATGGCTATAAGAACATTGATACCCATAATAACTGGTGACTGTGGTTATACTCCATATCTAAATATTTCTAAATTAGATCAAATTTTTAGTCAAATTAGTTTAAAAAATAGTTATAATAATCTTAATGTATCTTTTTCAGGAGAGCTTTCAAGAAAAAATTATACAGAAACTATACTTTTTAAATTGAATAACACAAGGGGACTAAAAAGATTAATAGAACTTATAGTAGACCCTAGATTATATATAAGTTCAGATTTCGATTTAGCTATTATAGTAGATGAAATTAATAATATTATAACTCATGAAGGATATAGATTGGAAAGTATAAATGGAAACTATAAGATTAAAGGGGAACAGCTAGAGGAAAATAATAATAAAGATGAAAACTTTGAAGATATTAAGGCTCAAATTATGAATTGCATCAAAAAAGCAAATTATTGTATTTGGCTTTCAATATTAAATTTTAATGATTTAGAATTGATTGAGGAATTATTAAAAAAGAAAAAAGAAGGTTTAAATATAAGAGTAATTATAGCTGAAAATGATATTAATCCTCAAGAGAAAAAAGATTATAAACATTTTGAAATAATTAAACTTAAACCAGAAATTTTATTTAAAAATATAATGAATAAAGGATTTTGTATTATAGATTTTAAAACAACTATCTGCTTTTCATTTAATTGGGAAGAAAAAACTCAATGGAATTATGAAACGGTAGAAATTATTAATAGTGGAGAATTTGCTAGAAAGAATGCAGATATATTTATCAATATGATTAAAATTCATGAGGCTGAAAAAAAGATTTAATTTTTTTTATAAATATCTACATATCAAAAATAAATATAGAATGTAACTTAATAAACTTTACGCTAATAAGGAGAGAAACAAAAATGAAAAAATTATCTGTGCTATTAATATTTTTAATTTTATCAGTATCTACATTTACAGAAATTGTCTATATTACACCTACTGGTAAAAAATATCACCCCAGCAAAAATTGTCCTGGATTAGCTAGAGCAAAGCAAATTATCCCTATTGAGCGTTCTAAAGCTGAAGCTAGAGGATATGTACCTTGTAAGAAAGGGTATTAAAATAATTTTAAAGTAATATAAATTTTAACAGGAGGTGAATATGAGAGTAATATATGAAGGATCTAAATTTTTAAAATTTAGAGATGAGTTGGAAAAAATTAATATTCCAGAAGTTGAAATAGAATTTTCTGAAGATAAAGTCTACTCTAATTTACCAGGAAATTACATTTATATTTCTAATTTTCATGCTAGCCCTGCTAGAAGCAATTTTGGCACTAAGGCAATGAAAAAAATTGTAAAATTAGCTGACAAACATAAAATTATATTATTCTTATTTCCTTATGGGACTAGCAGTTATTTTTATTCCAAATTTGATTTTATAGAGGCTGATAAAAAATATGAAGGACATTTTGAACCTTTAAAGCTATTTAGATTTTATAATGGATATGAAGACAACTTTAATATTTTCTTACTATCTAACAAAGAAAAACTACAACTTATAAAAAATGATAAAAAAAGCCGATTGGAGATTTTTAAAAAATCTATTCCAATCGGCTGATTTTT
>NZ_JAUMYY010000070.1 GCF_030528405.1 Fusobacterium sp. | reverse complement strand
AGGTGTTGAGCGGATTAGAGTAATAATCCATCAACACCAAAAAGTATACACCCAAATAAAAATAGTGATTCTATAAATCTAAAACCACTATTTTTTAAAGTTATATAATTTTAATTTAAAGCCTGTAGATCTATTTTTTTATATTATAAAATACTCCCATTCCTCTGTATTCTCCAACAGAAGCTAATTCTTCTTCTATTCTTAATAGTTGATTATATTTTGCCATTCTATCTGTTCTTGAAGTAGAGCCCGTTTTAATTTGTCCGGCATTAGTTGCTACAGCAATATCAGCTATTGTTGCATCCTCTGTTTCTCCTGATCTATGTGATACAACAGCAGTCATTCCCGCTCTTTTTGCCATTTCTATAGCATCTAGAGTTTCTGTTAAAGTCCCTATTTGATTTAATTTTATAAGTATTGAATTTCCTGCTCCTAAATCTATTCCTTTTTGTAGTCTTTCAGTGTTAGTTACAAATAAATCATCTCCAACTATTTGAACTTTATCTCCTATAGCTTTAGTTAGTTTTACCCATCCTTCCCAGTCATCTTCTCCTAGTCCATCCTCTATAGAGACTATTGGATATTTTTTCGTTAATTCTTTATACCACTCTATCATTTCATCTGTCGTTCTTACAACTCCACCTTCTCTTTTAAAATGATATTCATATTTACCTTTCGAAACTTCTTTACAAAATTCACTTGATGCAGCATCCAATGCAAAAGTGATATCTTTACCCAATTCATAACCAGCAGCTTTAACTGCTTCACTTATAAGTTCTAAAGCACCTTCTGTTCCTTGAATTTTTGCTGGTGCATAACCGCCTTCATTTCCGACATTTGTTGAGTCCCCATTTGCTTTTAATATTTTTCCTAAATGGTGAAAAATTTCACAACCCATTCTCATTGCTTCATTAAAGTCTTTCGCTCCTACAGGTTGCACCATAAACTCTTGAAGATCCACTGCCGAATCAGCATGTGAGCCACCATTTAATATATTCATCATAGGTAAAGGTAATTCTTTAGCATTAACTCCACCCAAATAATTATATAGAGGTAATCCCATAGCATCAGCTGCTGCCTTTGCAACTGCTAGAGATACTCCTAATATAGCATTAGCTCCTAATCTTCCCTTATTCTTTGTACCATCTAATTTAATCATAGCTCTATCTATAGCTACTTGATTTAAAGCATTCATACCTATTAAAGCTTCTTTTATTTCTGTATTAACATTGTGAACTGCTTTTAAAACTCCTTTTCCTAAATATCTATTTTTATCTCCATCTCTTAACTCAACTGCTTCATGGCTTCCAGTAGATGCCCCTGATGGAACTGCTGCTCTTCCTTTAGCTCCACATTCTAATAATACATCTACTTCAACTGTTGGGTTACCTCTTGAATCCAATATTTCTCTTGCAACTATATCTACTATACCTGTCATTTTAAATCCTCCTTACAATTTAATATTTTAAATTCTAAATTAATATTTTTTACTAAGCCTTTATTTGTATTACTTTTATTGAGTTAGTTGTACCTTGAATAAATACACTTTCACCACAAGTTGCAACTATAATATCACCTGCTTGAGCTAAGTTTAACTTTTTAGCTACCCTTTCTGCTATTACAAAAAATTCTTCCAAAGTTTTAGGGCTAGCATCAACATACGAAACTACACCCCTTGTTAACATAAGCTGATTTGCAGTTTTTTCATTATTTGTTATTGCTAAAATATTTGCTGTTGGGAAAAATCTTCTCATGTCTCTAGCTGCTCTCCCTGATTCTGTTGCTACAACTATAAGTTTTGCTTTTAATGTTTCACTTATATCTGCTGTACCTTCTGCCACAGCTGATGTTATATCTCTTCCTTTTTCTTCTTTCACATAAAATGATGGTATGGTAGAATCTAATTTTAAAGCTATTCTATTCATAACCTCAACTGCTTCCACTGGATATTTCCCCTTTGCAGTTTCTCCTGATAGCATTACAGCATCTGTTCCATCTATTATAGCATTAGCAACATCATTTGCCTCTGCTCTTGTAGGTCTTGGATTTTTTATCATAGAATCTAGCATTTGTGTTGCTGTAATTACTATTTTCCCAGCTAAATTACATTTTCTTATCATCATTTTCTGTGCACAAGGGACTTCCTCAACTGGAATTTCTACTCCTAAATCTCCTCTTGCTACCATTATACCATCTGACTCTTTTAATATTTCATTAAAATTATTTAAGCCTTCTTGATTTTCTATTTTAGAAATTATTAATATTCTATCTCCTCCATTTTCATGAAGAATTCTCCTAACTTCTCTTACATCTTCAGCTTTTCTTATAAATGATGCAGCTATGAAGTCAACATTATTTTCACAACCAAACTTCAAATCCCTTATATCTTTTTCTGACAAGGCTGGCAATTGAACTGATACTCCAGGTAAATTTATCCCTTTATTCTCTCCCAAATCTCCACTGTTTTTTGCAATACATATAACTTCATTAGCTTGTATTTCTATAACTTCCAAAGCTATCAATCCATCGTCAACTAAAACCGTATTTCCTACTTTTAAGTCTTTTGCAAAATTTTCATATGTTACTGCTACCTTATCCTTATTTCCAACAAAAGTTTTATCTGTTGTAAAAGTAAATTTTTGACCAATCTGAATAGATACATCCTTTTTATTTTCCAAAGCCATAGTTCTTATTTCTGGTCCCTTAGTATCTAATAAAATAGCTCCTCTTGAACCAGTTTCAGATAGAGCTTGTCTAAAATTTTTAATTCTGATTCCATGCTCCTCGTAATCTCCATGTGAAAAGTTTAATCTCATCACATTCATACCTTTATCCAATAAATTTTTTAACATTTCCACTGACTCTGTTCTAGGGCCAATAGTACAAACTATTTTTGTTTTTTTCAAACTACTCACCTCAAGTTTTATTCTAATAAATTTTTTAATTATATCTTTATAATTTTATAACAAAGACAATAAATTATCAAGAAAAAACAAGGTTATTTTTTATACTTTTTTGTTTATTTCTAAATCTTTATAAAATTTTCTAATAATTTCATTTTCTTGGGTGTATACTTTTTGGTGTTGATGGATTATTACTCTAATCCGCTCAACACCT
>NZ_JAUMYY010000022.1 GCF_030528405.1 Fusobacterium sp. | reverse complement strand
GTAGAAAAGAAAGAAATAAAGAGTAAGGTAGCAGATAAAAAAGAGAAAAAAGTTGAGGAAAAACAAGTCACACAAGAGATAGTTAAAAATCAAGAAGAAATAAATGATAATAAAGATGAAGAAAAAAAACAAGAAAAGATAAGCAAAGCTAGTACTTTTGGTTCAAATTTTATAAATGATGGAGATGGAGGCTATATAGCTCTCTCGTCAGCAGGCATAAATTATACTATATTAAATGAAGTTGAACCTGAGTATCCGCATCAAGCTGAAATGATAGGTTACTCAGAAAAGGTAATAGTTAGTGTCAAGTTTTTAGTAGGTTTAAAAGGAGAAGTCTCTAAGATTGAAATAACTAGATCTCATGCAAAATTAGGCTTTGATGATGAGGTTAAAAAAGCAATTAAGAAGTGGCGATTTAAACCTATTTATCATCATGGTGAGAATATAAAAGTTTACTTTGAAAAAGATTTTATTTTTAATCCAAGATAACTTTAGACAGTGATAAGTATAAATAAAAAGGAGCTGTTACATTTTAAAATCTAATCTGTAACAACTCCTTTTTTGCTATTTCTTTTTTGTATACAGCTCTGTAATATATTTTTTATGTCTCGCAACAAGTTCTAAGATTTGAGTTCTCGAAAATTTTGCTTTTCTTGAAATATTTAAAAAGGAAACAATATCAGTAAAATGAGAAAAAAGATCAGCTCTATTTTCTCCAATCAGTAAATCTTTCTTAAACTTTTTTATCTTACTTGATAATTCAGCATTCCCTTCTTCATCAATTTCTAATTTCTCGAACATTCTTGCAAGTAAACAAGTCATTTCTTTGCATTCACCCTCTTTTTTCGGTTTATCATTGAGTAAGCATTCTTCTATGCACTTAGACAAATCTCTTTTTAAGTCATCTAAACTCATATAGACTGAATAAATAGGGGCAACTGAGCAATTCATTTCTTTTGCAATATTTTTAGCTGTGATAGCTTCAGAGCCTTCTCTTTTAAAGATTTCTATAGCAGAATCAAGTATCATTTCCTTAGTATAGATGGATTTTCTTGCCATAACATCTCTCCAATCTAAAAATGAAATAGTCTTACTATTATGTTATACTAAAATTTAGTATAAATCAATATTCTATTTACTTACAATCAACAAAAATTTTCAGACATAAATTTTTTAATTATTTCAAAATCTTCTTCATTAGGATGTGGATCAGCTTCTTGAATTATCTCATTAATATTTGGAACGAATTTATGTATAATATTTAATGGAAATTTATTAAATTTTTCTTGTAAATCTTCTGAAACACGTCCTCTGGCGAGAACTCCATTTTTAAAATTATTATTTTTAGAACAAAGACTTTTTAGATTATTAAAGCATTTTTTAGCATGCTCAGATGTTAAAGAAGCTGCTAATGTTCCTATGAAGTATATATTTTTTCTTTTTAATTTTTTTAAGAGTCTTCTAGTTTTATCATCAGCTGTCGCCTTATCAATCCAAGTTCCTATAATAATATTTTCAAATTTTTCTAGCTCCTCATCGTTTATATTTTCAATAGCTATGATTTCCTTTTCACAATTAAGAACTTGAAAAGCTTGTTCGCAGACTTTTTTTGTGTTTCCTGTAAGAGATGAATAAATAACAAGTACTTTCATTTTTCCTCCATTTCTAATAATTAATTAGTAAACCATTTTCCATTTTAAAAACTCTATCACAAATAGAAAGAGTTGATTCTCTATGAGATACAAGTATTATAGTTTTATTCTTTGCTTCTTCAATTAAACTTTTTAGTATAATGGCTTCATTTTGAATATCAAGATTAGAAGTAGGTTCGTCTAAAAGAAAAATTTCTCTATCTGCTAAAAAAGCACGAGTTAGCCCTATTCTTTGTTTTTCTCCACCTGAAAAATTTTTCCCACTTTCTTCAACTATACTATCTAATCCCTTAGGAAGAGAAAGAACATAATTATAAAGAGAAGCTTTTTTTAAAGCAGAAAAAATTTCTTCATCTGAAGCATTGGGTTTTGCAATTAAAAGATTATCTCTCAAAGTTCCGATAAATAAATCACTGGATTGAGTCATATAGTTAAATTGTTTATATAAGTCTCCTAAATCTATATTTTTAATATTTTTTGAATCTACAAAAATATTTCCTGTCTGACTATCCCAGAACCTCATGAGAAGTTTTAAAAGAGTTGATTTTCCACATCCACTTTCTCCCATTATACCAACTAATTCTCCTTTTTTTACAGTTAAATTTATATTTTTTAAAATAAAATTTTTAGATTTTTTATGTTTAAATGAAAGAAAATTTATGTCAATCTTATTGTTGCTATTCAGTTTGTCTTTTCCAAATTTATCTATATTTTCTACCGAAGTATTTTCTTCCATTAAATTAAACACTCTTTCAGCAGAAGCAAAGGTTTGAGAAAGTATATTACCTAGATTTGCTAAGTTTATATAGGGAGCGAAACTTCCAATTTGTAAAGTAGCTGCTAATATTGATGTTTCTACACTTACTAAATTTTTTGAAACTAAAAATAAGCTCAATAATATTTGGATTAAAGATAAAAAAAGTATGGTTGAATCTGCTATTATTTGTATATTAGCCATATTATTTCTCAATTTTTTTTGACTTTCCCCAAGTGAAAGACTGATTTTGTCTATTTTTTTTATTATTTTTTTTCCTTGAGAATATTGAATAACCTCCTTAATACCTCTTAAATTATCTAAAAATTCATCATTTATTTTAGCAATTTTATTTCTAGTTGAAATTCCCGATTCACTAATATTTTTCATTGCCAAAAAAGGTACTATAAAACCTATAAAAATTTGAACAAAAAGCATATAAAAAGCATAGATAACTTGAAGTTTACAAAGGTAGAGAAAGAGAACTACACTAGTAAAAAGAGCAATTAAAATAGGTGAAATAGTGTGAGCATAAAAAACCTCCAGAAGCTCTATATCAGCAGTTAAAAGAGCAACCATATCTCCGTGTTTTTTTTCATCTATCTTTGCAGGAGCAAGCTTTCTTATTACTTTAAAGAGTTTTATTCTAATCTCAGCTAATATTTTAAAAGCTATAAAGTGATTAGAATATTGTTCAAGATAATGAAAAACTCCTCTTAAAAAACCGCATAAAAACATTCCATAGAAATAAAAGTTAGTGCTAAAATTGCCCAGAAAAATATTTTTTAATCCATCTTTCGTAGAGGGCAGGATTGATAAAATTGCATAAGTACCGAAAAGGGAAATTCCAAAAGAGAGAATAAAACCTAATACTCCAGCAGTTACAGCAATAGCCATAGTAAACCAAAGATTTTTTAAAAGTTTCACTAAGGTCAATATGATAAGAAGTGAGGATCTTTTAGTTTGCATTTATAACACTTCCCTTCAAGTAATTTTCTAATTTTTCTTGATGTTCATACATATTTTTATATAATCCTTCTTGGGTGTAAAGTTCATTATGTTTGCCACTTTGAATGAGTTTTCCCCTTTCAAGCACATAGATTTTATGTGCATTTTTTATAGAAGCTAGTCTATGGCTAATAAAAATAACTATTTTATTCTTAGCTAACTCATATATGTTATTTAAAATAATCTCTTCAGATTCTATATCTATGTTAGAAGTAATTTCATCGAAAATATAGATTTTTGCTTTATATAAAAGAGCTCTTGCAAAAGAAAGCCTCTGTGCTTGCCCGCCTGATAAATTTCTAGCCTGACTTTTTAAAATATAGTCAAGTCCATTTGAAAATTTAAAAATATCCCATAGCTTAAGTTGCTTTAAGATTTTTATCATTTCTTCATCACTGGCTTCAGGATTTGCTATAATCAAATTATCTCTGACTGTGCCCTCAAAAATATGTGTATCACATCCTATTTTTAATATGTTTTTGGAGATTTCTTCAGTTTTGATATCTCCTAAATTTAAGTCAGTTAAATTTATTTTAGAGAACTCTTCTGTTCTTAATTCCCCAGATATTACAGCTGCAAGAGTAGATTTACCACAACCAGAATGTCCAACAATAGCTGTTAAAGTATTTCTTTCAAAAAGCATATTGATATTAACTAAGGCTTTTTTTTCATCAGTATAAGAAAAGTTTAAGTCTCTAATAGTTATATCAAAATTTTCAGGAAATTTTTTATTGTTATAACTTTTATTTTCCTCTATTTCTAAAAAGTTAATTATGTTATCAGAAGCAGCTAAACCAGTCATAGCAACATGAAAAAGTGAAGTTAGACTTCTCATTGGAATAAAAAACTCAGGTGTTAACATAAATATGAAAAACAAGGCAAAGAGATTTAATTTAGCATTTAAAAATAAAGATATTGTAAAAATTATAGAAAGAATGGTTCCCGTATAAATAATCCAATTGACTACCATAATGGAAAGTAATTGCATTTTTAAAACTTTCATTGTTTCTATTCTAAATTCTTCTGACATTTTAGCTATCTCTTTTTCTTTCATTTCATCTGAACCATAAAGTTTTAAAGTTGTAATTCCTTGTAAACTATCTAAAAATAAGGTTCCAACATTCATATATTTTGCAAAATATTTTTTTTGAATTTTTTTAACTTTTTTAAGAGAGCTACATAAAAGTAAGGGGATTAAAAGAGAAAAAAATAATAAAATAAATGCAATCTTTAGGCTAAAAGGAGCGACACTTAAAAATAAAATTATGGATGATGCAATGCAGTAATAGAGCTGAGTTAGATATCCACCAAAATAAACTTCTAAATGTTCTACATTATCCACAGAAAGATGGATGAACTCTTGAATTTTAAAGCATTCAGAATAATTAAGTCCCAAGTTTAAAATTTTATTAAAAATAGCTTTCCTCAGATTCCTTTTTACTTCTAAAACTAAATCTCCTAATTTTAAAGCTATTATTTTTGTTGAAAGTTTTCTTAAAAAAATAATGCTTAACATGAATATAAGTATAAAAAAATAATATTGATCAAAATCTTTTAAAATTAAGCCTTTTAAAAGAAAAGCAAAAAGCCAGATAAAAGCTATAGTACTAAGAAGTTTAAATGTTGATAAAAGACTTGTTTGAAATATGTATTTGTTAATATTTCCCGATGCTAAATAAAGTTTTTTACTAATCATAATTCTTTCCTTTCAGAATGTATTTATTCAAGCTAAATTTAAAAAAGATTATTTTATTTGTCAAGCTCTAAGTGTTTTAAAGCTTATTATTTTTATAATTTACAACATAAATAAAAAATAAAATATTTACAAATAAGAAAAAAAAATATATAATAAAATAACTGATGTTATTTTATTGAGGAAAATTTTTTTCTATTTTATAAATTTATACTACATTATAAATAAAAATTTATGGTATAATAGTTCATCAATAAAATAATTGGAGGAACTTATGAAGATAGCTTTAGATGCTATGAGTGGTGACTATGCACCCATAGCAACTGTAAAAGGAGCTGTTGAGGCTTTAAAAGAAAATGAAATTTTGAAAGTAATATTGGTGGGGAAAGAGAATATTATAAAGGAAGAATTAAAAAAATACACCTTTGATCAGGAAAGATTAGAGATAAAGAATGCAAATGAAGTTGTTGAAATGACAGATGATCCAGTTAGGGCTATTAAAGATAAAAGAGATTCATCTATGAATGTATGTATTGATTTAGTTAAAGATGGCTTCGTTGATGCTTCCGTTTCTTGTGGAAATACAGGCGCCTTACTTGCAACGAGTCAGTTAAAACTTAAAAGAATAAAAGGAGTTTTAAGACCAGCAATAGCAGTTCCCTTTCCAAGTAAAAAGGGGAATACTTTATTTTTAGATTTAGGTGCTAATGCTGATACTAAAGCAGAATACTTGGATCAATTTGCCTTAATGGGATCTAAATATATGGAAATACTTTCTAATAAAAAAAATCCTAGGGTGGCATTGCTAAATATTGGTGAAGAAGAAATTAAAGGAAATGAACTTACAAGAGAAGCATTTGGACTTTTAAAAAATAATATAAGAATAAACTTTGTAGGAAATATAGAGAGTACTAGAATTTTAGAGGGCGATGTTGATGTAGTTGTAACAGATGGTTTTACAGGGAATATACTTTTGAAGACTTCAGAAGGGGTAGGGAAATTTATATTCCATATTATAAAAGAAAATATAATGAAGACTTTCCTATCTAAATTAGGAGCTCTTCTTCTAAAAAAAGATCTTAAAAAGGTAAAGGAAAAGGTTGATGCTTCTGAATATGGAGGAGCTATATTTCTAGGTTTAAATGGATTGTCAATAAAGGCTCATGGTAGCTCTGATTATAGAGCAGTAAAAAATGCATTGAAAGTTGCTGGAAAATTTATAGAAGCAAACTTTATAGAAGAGTTGAGAAAGACAATGGAGGTATAAAATTGCAAAATGTTGGAATAAAAGGACTTGGGTATTATGTACCTGAGAGAATTGTAACTAATTTTGATTTTGAAAAAATGGTAGAAACTAGTGATGAATGGATAAGAACAAGGACGGGAATAGAAGAAAGAAGATTTGCAGCAGAGGATGAAGCAACTTCAGATTTAGGATACAAGGCAGCATTAAAAGCTATAGAAGCGGCTAAGATAGATAAAAGTGAAATAGATTTAATAATAGTTGCAACAGCAACAGCTGATTATTTAACTCAGGGTTCTGCATGCCTAGTTCAGAAAAAATTGGGATTGACAAGCATACCTTGTTTTGATGTAGGAGCAGCCTGTACAGGATTTATATATGCCTTAACAGTTGCAAATTCAATGGTAAAATCTCAGGCTTTTAAAAATATTCTGGTAGTAGGAGCAGAAACTTTATCTAGAATAGCTGATATGAAAGATAGAAATACTTGTGTGCTTTTTGGAGATGGAGCTGCAGCAGCTATAGTAGGAAGTGTTGAGGAAGGTTATGGAATGCTTGGTATTTCTATTGGAGCTGAAGGTGAAGATGATATGGTACTAAAAATTCCAGCTGGGGGAAGTAAGCATCCTAATACAGAGAAGACAATAGAAAATAGAGAAAACTTTTTGAAGATGAATGGGCAAGAAGTTTTTAAGTTTGCTGTTAAAGTTCTTCCAAAAGTAACCTTAGATGCACTAAAAGTAGCACAACTCGAAGTCAAAGATTTATCTATGATATTTCCTCATCAAGCTAATTTTAGAATTATAGAATCAGCTGCTAAAAGAATAGATTTTCCTTTAGAAAAATTTTATGTTAATTTAAATAAATACGGTAACACTTCTGCGGCATCTATAGGAATTGCTTTGGGAGAAGCTCTAGAGAAAGGGCTTATAGAAAAAGGAGATAACATAGCTTTAACAGGCTTTGGTGGTGGACTGACTTATGGCTCAATAATTATGAAATGGGCTTATTAGGAGGAGAAATGAACAGGAAAATATCATGGGGGATTTTTATTGTTATATTCGCATTATTTTATCTGCTAGAAGTAAGATTTCCTGGTCTGATGTATGATTTAAAAAGAGAGATTTCAAATCTCGTAAGCTTTAGATTTTTTAGAATTGAATTTATAATTTTAGCTGTTGGAATATTATTCCTTATAAGAAGGAGAATAGTTTTAGGACTTATATTTATTTATATAGCTGGCAGAATGATATTTCATTATAGTGAATATTTTTTACCATTGTTTATAATGTTTGTAGGACTTGTTTATATTTTCTTGGGAATAAATGAAAAAAATGGAGGAAAGAATAAAAATGGGTAAGATAGCATTTGTATATCCTGGGCAAGGAACACAATATGTTGGTATGGGGAAAGAGTTATATGAAAAAAATGAAAGAGCTAAAGCTCTGTTTGATAAAATTTTTTCAAGCTTAGATATAGATTTAAAAAGAATAATGTTTGATGGAAGTGAAGAAGAATTAAAGAGCACGGAAAACACACAACCAGCAATAGTTGGTTTAAGTTTAGTATTAACAGAACTTCTAAAAGAAAAAGGTATAAAGCCTGATTATGTTGCAGGGCATTCTGTTGGAGAATTTGCAGCTTTTGGTGGAGCAGACTATCTATCTCTAGAAAATGCAGTTAAACTTGTTGCAGCTAGAGGAAAAATAATGAAGGATGTTGCAGCTAAAGTAGATGGAACTATGGCAGCTGTTTTAGGTTTAGAAGTTTCGAAAATTGAAGAAATTTTAAAAAATATAAATGGACTTGTGGAAGCTGTAAATTTTAATGAACCAAATCAAACAGTTATAGCTGGAGAAAAATATGCTGTTGAAGAAGCTTGTGTAGCTTTAAAAGCAGCGGGAGCAAAAAGAGCATTGACGCTTGCTGTATCAGGTCCCTTTCATTCTTCACTTATGAAGGAAGCTGGTGAAAATTTAAAGAAGTATGCAGACAGTTTAGAGTTTAAAATTTCTAAAGTAAAAATTATAGCTAATACAACAGCAGAAATCTTAAATTCAGAGGTAGAGATTAAAGATGAAATTTATAGACAAAGCTTTGGACCTGTGAAATGGATAGATACTATAAAGAAATTAAAAGAAGAGGGAGTAACTAAGAT
The DNA here is from genome assembly GCF_030528405.1 of Fusobacterium sp. Taxonomy (GTDB): domain Bacteria; phylum Fusobacteriota; class Fusobacteriia; order Fusobacteriales; family Fusobacteriaceae; genus Fusobacterium. The sequence continues at coordinate 20,526 of NZ_JAUMYY010000022.1, read as the reverse complement.
TTATGAAGTAGGCCCAGGTAAAGTTTTAACAGGTCTTATAAAAAAAATTGATAAAGAGATTGAACTTATAAATATAGAAACTTTAGAAAACTTAGAAAGCATTTAAAATAAATACTTATGCTTTTTAAAATATAGTAGAATAAAACAGAACAATAGTGTATAATAATAGTAATATTATTAATATAAAATTTTTTATAAATTTAAGGAGGAAAAAATGTTAGATAAGGTAAAAGAAATTATAGTTGAACAATTAGGAGTAGAAGCTGATCAAGTTAAATTAGAGTCAAATTTTATTGATGATTTAGGTGCAGATTCACTAGATACTGTTGAATTAATAATGGCTTTTGAAGAAGAGTTTGGAGTGGATATTCCTGATACTGAAGCTGAAAAAATAAAAACTGTTAAAGATGTTATAGACTACATTGAAGCGAATAAATAATAATGTTCTATAAAAATTAAAAGTACGGGGTATATTATTTATATCCCGTTTTATTTAATGAGGAAGAAGAATAGAGGAGGCCTATGAAAAGAGTAGTAGTGACAGGAGTTGGTTTAATATCAGCTTTGGGAGTAGGAACAGAAGCAACATGGGAAAAACTTATATCTGGTGAAACGGGTATAGATACATTGACTTCTTATGATACAACAGATATGCCAGTTAAAATTGCTGGTGAAGTGAAAGGGTTTGATCCAGAGAGCTTTGGCATAGAAAAGAAAGAACTAAAAAAATTGTCAAGAAATACACAATTTGCAATAGCAGCTTCAAAGATGGCTTTAGAAGATGCTAAATTGAAAATAGACGAAACAAATGCTAATGAAACAGGTCTTATAATATCATCTGGTATAGGCGGAATGGAGATTTTTGAGGAACAGCTAAAAGTAATGTTCGAAAAAGGAGTAAAAAGAATATCACCATTTACAATACCCGCTATGATAGCAAATATGTCTTCTGGAACAACAGCAATTTATCTAGGAGCTAAAGGTCCAAATAAAACAATAGTAACAGCCTGTGCCTCGGGAACACATTCAGTAGGAGAAGGAATGGAATTGATTCGTCATGGTAGGGCAAAAGTTATGATAGTAGGTGGGACAGAAGCTTGTATAACAGCATTTGGAATGAATTCTTTTGCAAATATGAAAGCGCTCTCAACAAGAAATGATAGCCCTAAGACAGCTTCAAGACCTTTTTCAGCAGACAGAGATGGCTTTGTAATGGGAGAAGGGGCTGGAGTGTTGATACTTGAAGAACTTGAATATGCTTTAGAAAGAGGAGCTAAGATATATGCTGAACTTGTTGGTTTTGGTGAAAGTTGTGATGCCCATCATATAACAGCACCAGTTGAAACAGGAGAAGGGGCTATAAGAGCTATGAAAATAGCACTTGAAGATGCAAAAATAGCACTTGAAGATGTTACATATATAAATGCACATGGAACATCAACACCTGCAAATGATGTAATAGAAACTAGAGCAATAAAATCTCTTTTTGGAGCTCATGCTTATAATTTATATGTATCTTCAACAAAGGGAGCCACAGGACATGGACTTGGAGCAGCAGGAGGAATTGAAGCAGCTATATTGGCAAAAACAATTGAAACAGGAATAATTCCTCCAACTTTAAACTTAGAAAACCCTGATACAGAATGTGACTTAAATTATGTAGCAAATAAATCAATCAAAACAGATGTAAGAGTTGCCATGTCTAATTCTTTAGGTTTTGGGGGACATAATTCTGTAATTGTAATGAAAAAATTTGAAAAATAAAAATAGAGAGAGGAGAGGCTTGTGAAGAATCTTTTAGATTTAGAACATAAATTAAACTACTATTTTAATAATAGAAATTTATTGAAAAATGCTCTCCTACATAAATCTTTTGGTAATGAACACAAAAAATATAAAAATGTCAATAATGAAAGGCTAGAACTGTTAGGAGACTCAGTTCTAGCTCTTGTTGTTGCAGAATATTTGTATAAACATAAGGATTATAATGAAGGTACTATGGCAAAAGTTAAATCAATGGTAGTAAGTGAGCCAATACTTGCAAGAATTTCACGAGAATTGACAATAGGAAATTACTTAATGTTAAGTAAAGGAGAAGAAAATTCTGGAGGAAGAGATAGAGATTCAATTTTATGTGATGCATTTGAAGCTATTTTAGGAGCTATTTACATTGATTCCAATTTAAGAGAGGCTAAAAATTTTGCACTTAGTCATATCAGAAAATATATTGATAATATAGAAGAAAATGAAGAGATTTTAGATTATAAGACAATACTGCAAGAATATGCTCAGAAAGAATTTAAGACAATTCCAAATTATAAATTAATTTCAGAGTCAGGACCAGATCATATGAAAGAATTTGAAATCGAAGTTACTATTATGGGTTATACAGGAAGAGCTAAGGCTAGAAATAAAAAAAAGGCTGAGCAATTATCAGCAAAGGATTTATGTGCAAGGTTAGGAGTAAAATTCAATGAAACACTATAATATACCTGTTTTTATAAGTCACTTTGGTTGTCCAAATTCTTGCGTATTTTGCAACCAAAAAAAAATAAATGGTAGAGAAACAGATATTAGTTTGAAAGATTTAAAAAATATAATAGATACTCATTTAAAAACTCTTCCAAAAAAATCCATAAAACAAGTGGCGTTTTTTGGTGGAACTTTTACAGGAATATCTATGGATTTACAAAAAGAATATTTAAAAGTAGTAAAAGAATATATTGATAGAGGAGATATTGAAAGTATAAGAATATCCACAAGACCAGATTGCATAAATATAGATATTTTAAAACAACTGAAAAAGTATAAAGTTAAAACAATAGAACTAGGTATACAATCATTGGATAATGAAGTTTTGGATGCAACAGATAGAAGATATGATGAAGGAATTGTTGAAAATTCTTGTAAGCTTATAAAAGAATTTGATTTTGAATTGGGAGTACAAATAATGGTAGGTTTACCTTGTTCGAACCTAGAAAAAGACTATGAGACAGCAAAAAGATGTTTGAAACTAAGCCCAGATATAGCAAGAATATATCCTACACTTGTCATTAGTGGAACTGAACTTCAGAGAATGTATTTACGAGGAGAATATAAGCCACTTAATCTAGAGGAAGCGATTGAGAGAACTAAAAAAATATATTGTTTATTTGAATTAAATGGAGTCAATATAATTAGAGTAGGTTTACAGGCCAGTGAAGATTTAACTTCTGAAGGAGTAATATTAGCAGGACCTTTTCATCCTGCATTTAGAGAGCTAGTTTTAAATAAAATATATTATAATTTTTTAAAAAAGATTTATCAGAAGGAAGGAAAATTAAACATAGAACTCAATGAAAAACTAATTTCAAAAGTTGTTGGTCAAAAAGGAATTAATAAAAGAAAATTTCACCCTAACTTTAAGATAAAAATTAGTTCAGATTTAAATGAAAAAAATATAAAGATAAATGGAAGACTCTATGAAAAGAAAGAAATATTGCTAGGAGAGTTAGAATGAAAAGATTGGTAGTATCTTCTGGAGACTATGAAAATAAACTTGCCTTGCTTGAAAATGATAAACTTGTGGAAATTTTAATTGAGAGAATTAATGAAGAAGATATTTCGAGAAATTTTTATAAGGCTAGGGTAGTGGATATAGTTGATGGAATAGAAAGTATTTTTGTAGATATGGGTTTTGAAAAAAATGCTTTTTTAAATGTAAGTAAATTAAAGAATAAAAAAATTTTTAATAAAAATGAAGATATATTAGTTCAAGTAGAGGCTAACCTTCGGGATGATAAAAGTATAAAATTAACTTTAGACTACTCTATTTCAAGTAAAAATTTAGTTCTACTGCCAAACAGTTCAAAAGGGCTTTTATTTTCTTCTAAAATAAGAGAAGACCTAGAAAAAGAACGACTAAGAGATATATTTTCAAAGCTTATTAAAGATAAAGGGCTTATAATAAGAACTTCTGCACTTTTTATACCAGAGGAAGAGTTAAAAAAAGAATATGAAAGTTTGATTTTGAAATGGGAAACTATTAACAAAAATTTTAAAAAAGCGAGAAACGGAGGCTTAGTATACTCACAAAATTCAATTACTGAAAAATTATTTCAGGAATATCTTGATGAGAGCATAGATGAATTTATTGTATGTGGTGAAGAAATTTTCACAAAGATTAAGGAATATATAGAAAATAATAATTTAAAAAGTTTATATAAAAAACTAAAAAAATTTTTTAAAGATGAAGATATATTTGAATACTATGGTATCAATAGACAGATAAAAAATGCATTGAACAGAAAAGTTTGGCTCAATTCAGGGGGATACTTAGTAATAGAAAAAACAGAAGCATTAGTTAGTATAGATGTAAATAGTGGAGGAAATACTAAAGAAAAAAGTCTAGAGGATGTAGCAACCAAAACTAATTTAGAAGCAGCTGTTGAAATTGTCAGACAAATGAGGCTTAGAAATTTGGCTGGAATTATAGTGATTGATTTTATAGATATGAAGAAAAATTCTAATAAAAAATTAATTTTAAAAACATTGGAAAATGAATTGAAAAGTGATAAAATGAAGACAACTATAATCAATTATAGCTCTCTTAATTTATTACAGCTTACAAGACAAAGAGAAGGATTTGAACTTTCTAAATACTATCAAGAATTTTGCCCTCACTGTCATGGCACGGGCTTTATAAGATCAAGTGAAAGGATAGTTCTGGAAATTCTTGAAGAATTAAAAAAATCTTTCAATGAATTAGATATAAAAAATGTAGAGCTTCTAGCTGAAAAAGCTATACTGGAAAAAATAGAAAAAGATTATATTGATTATATTGAAATTCTATCTAAAAAGAAAAATAAAAAAGTAATTTTCATTGAAGAAAATAATTTGGAAAAGAATTATAAAATTAATTTATATAGATAATAAGGAGAACGAGATGAAAATAGCTGTATATGCTGGAAGTTTTGATCCTTTAACTAAAGGTCATCAGGATATAATCGAAAGGGCTTTAAGAATTATGGATAAGCTTATAATCGTTGTTATGAATAATCCTAAAAAGACATATTGGTTTAATCTTGAAGAGAGGAAGGAGCTTATAAAGAAAGTTTTTAGAGAGAATAATAAGATTCAGATAGATGAATATGCTGGGCTTTTGGTAGAATTCATGGAAAAGAAAAATACTAAAACTATTGTTAAAGGTGTTAGAGATGTTAAGGATTTTTCTGAAGAAATGGTATATTCTTTTGCTAATAAAGATTTATCGAATGGAGAAATAGATACAATACTTATTCCAAGTTCAAAAGATTATACCTATGTCAGTTCAACTTTTGTTAAGGAAGTAGCCTTTTATAACCAAGATTTAACAAAGTATGTGGATGAAAGAATAGCACAGGATATATTGGCTAGAGCAAAAAAATATAGAGGTTAAATTATGGCAAGATTAAAAATGATATATTCTTGTATTGAGTGTGGCTACAGAAGCCCTAAATGGGTAGGAAAATGTCCACAATGTGGTTCTTGGTCTAGTTTTGAAGAAGAAGAAGAATTGTCCAGAGAGATAAAAAAAATATTAAACTCAGATTCAAAAAATCTTAAAGTTTTTGAATTTAAAGATGTAGAATACAGTAATGAAGATAGATATAAAACGGGCATAGAGGAATTTGATAGATTGTTAGGTGGAGGTCTTTTAAAAGGAGAAGTTGTTTTAGTAACTGGAAATCCTGGAATAGGTAAATCAACCTTACTTTTACAGGTCATAGCAGCTTATAAAAAATATGGAGATGTATTATATATTTCAGGAGAAGAGTCTGTTGAACAAATTAAAAATAGAGGAGATAGACTTAAAATTTTAGGTGAGAAGATATATCTTATGTCTGAAATGGATATTTTGAATATTTATGAATATATTGTAAATAATAAACCTAAGGTTGTAGTTGTGGATTCCATTCAAACTTTATATAATTCAAATTTAGATTCTATTTCAGGAACAACAACACAGATAAGAGAGTGTACTTTAAAAATTATAGAACTGGCAAAAAAACATAATATTTCCTTTTTCATAGTTGGACATATAACAAAAGATGGAAAGGTAGCAGGACCTAAACTATTGGAACATATGGTTGATGCAGTTTTTAATTTTGAAGGAGAAGAAGGTTTATTCTATAGAGTTTTAAGAAGTTCTAAAAATAGATTTGGCTCAACAAATGAGATAGCTGTTTTTAGTATGGAAGAAAATGGAATGAAGGAAGTTAAAAATTCCTCTGAATATTTTTTGAGCGAGAGAGAAGAAAAGAATATAGGAAGTATGGTAGTACCAATTTTGGAAGGTACAAAGGTATTTATTTTAGAAATACAAGCTCTTATTACGGATTCAACAATAGGAATACCAAAGAGAGTAGTTCAAGGTTATGATAGAAATAGGATACAAATTTTGACAGCAATAGCTGAAAAGAAGATGAATATTCCTTTGGGTTTAAAAGATTTATTTGTAAATGTTCCAGGTGGTCTTGCAATTAAAGATCCAGCAGCTGATTTAGGAGTACTTATTTCTATTCTATCTGTATTTAAAGGTTTCTCTATAAGTCAGAAGATAGCTGCAGTAGGAGAGTTAGGCTTGAGAGGAGAAATAAGAAAAGTTTTTTTCTTAGATAAAAGACTAAGGGAGCTAGAAAAATTAGGTTTCACAGGAGTTTATGTTCCAGAAGCCAATAGAAAAGAAATTGAAAAGAAAAAGTATAAATTAAAATTAATATTTTTGAAAAATTTAGATGATTTGTTGGAAAGGATGAAAAAAAATGATTAATAGTGATTTTAAAGATTTACTTTCAAAGGTTGCTCCTGGAACAGAATTGAGAAAGGGGATATATAATATATTAGATGCTTCAATAGGAGCGCTTATAGTCATTGGCTATGATGAAGAAATAGAGAAAGTTAGAGATGGAGGTTTTTTTATAAATTGTGATTATACCCCAGAGAAAATTTTTGAGCTATCTAAAATGGATGGTGCTATAATCATTGATGAGAACTGTGAAAAAATACTATATGCGAATGTTCATATACAAGCCGATAAATCATATTCGACAACTGAGAGTGGAACAAGACATAGGACTGCTGAAAGAACTGCAAAACAATTAAAGAAAGGTGTAATAGCAATATCGGAGAGAAAGAAATCTGTAACTGTATACAAGGGAGATTTTAAATATAGATTGAAGAATCTAGAAGAACTTTATATAGAAGCTTCTCAAGTTTTAAAGACCCTTGAAAGATACAGGTATGTTTTAGATAGAGAACTAAATAACCTGACAATTTTAGAGCTAGACGATTTGGTTACTATATATGATGTTGCTAAGACTTTACAAAGATTTGAGATGATAAGAAGAATCAAGGAAGAAATGGATACAAATCTTTTAGAGTTTGGAACGGAAGGAAGAATAATCAATTTGCAAGTATCAGAATTAATCTTGGATTTAGATAAGGAAGAAGAGAATTTCTTAAAAGATTATATTAATGATGGTGAAGATATAGTTGAAGTAAAAAAATATCTAAAAAGTCTTACTGATAATGAACTTCTAGAGATGGAAAATCTGTCCTTTGCTTTAGGTTATAATAAATCTTATTCTTCATTGGATAATAAAGTTTCTGCAAGGGGATACAGAACACTTGCCAAAATAAGTAAATTGACAAAGAAAGATATTGAAAAGATAGTAAGTACTTTTGAAAATCTTTCTGATATACAAGAAGTAACAGATGAAGACTTTTCTGATATAAAAATAAGTAAGTTCAAAATAAAGGCTCTTAAAACTGGAATAAACAGATTAAAATTTACTTTGGGTCTAAAAGAATATCAATCATAAAATTTTTAATAACTTTGTTGGGAAATAAAATTCTGACAAAGTTTTTTTATATTAGAAAAATATAAATTAATATATTTTCTAGCTTTTTTGCTAATAAAGTAATTAAAAATATTTGATTTTTTTAGTAAATTTAGGTATACTTTTACAAAAGGAATAAAGAGGGAGGGATTTATGCTTAAAGAAAGTAAAGCTTTTCTAAAAAAAGAAGATAAACCAAGAGAAATTAATGAAATAGTTTGGTTTGAGCAAGGAATCTTAGCCTTAAATTTTGAAAGAATTATGGAAGCAGCACAGTATTTTTTTTTCTTGGAAGAAAGTAAAAATAGTGCTGTTTTTTTTAATTTAGCTCTTTGTTTTTTTAGAGTTGAAAATTATGAAGAGAGTTATATGTATTTACAAAAAGCATTATTTGAACTTCCTAGAAATTTAAATGGGACATCATTTGGAGCTAATCTTCTAAATATGAAAAAATATGAAGAAGAAAATGAAGCATATAAAGAACCCATGCTGTACCTGACTCCAATACAATTTCCTAATTTGGCTAGAGAACAGATTTTAAGGTTACTTGTTGATATACTTTTTCTTTTAAATAAAAAAGATGAAATGTTGAAAGTTATAAGTTCTTTACAAAATAAAAATTATAGAAATATAAAAGAAAAATTGAAAAAGGAGTTGAAGATATGACTAGAAATGAAATTAGAAGAGAGTACAAATATAAGGCTAAGGAAGAAATACTTGAAATGTACAAACTTGCTGATCTTAATGAAACAGATAATGGTGAAAGCTTATTACATTTAGCTGCAACTTTTGCAGATAGTTTAGCAATTGAATATCTTCTTTCAAAGGGAGCAGATCCCAATATGGAAGATTCAGTAGGTCAACGACCTCTTGATTTTTTAGCAAAAGAAAACAGATATTATGATGTGACAGAAGAAGAAGTAAAAAAATGTACTGATTTATTGTTATCAGCTAAAGCAAGCACTATGAGAAGAGATGGAGATGGCAGAACATCAGTTATCAATGCAGCACAGGAAGCTCGTTATGAAATATTAGAAGTTATGCTTGAAAAAGGTTCAAAAATGACATTGCCAGATAGAGAGGGAAATACAGCATTACATATAGTTTGTAAAAATATTCCAAGAAGAGCTAAACCTGAAGAGGAAGAAAAATATTTTAAATGTGTAAAAATTTTACTCGAAGCAGGTTTAGAGCCAGAAGCTAAAAATAACTATAACCAAACGGCAATAGATTTTTCAATAGAAAGAGGTAGTAAAAAAATAACAGCTCTTCTTCAAGGAAATTATGAAGAAGGAGATAGAAACAGTCTTGCTGTTAAAACAGGAGGAATGGATATATTCCAAGCTATTGAAAAGGCAGATTATGAAGCAATAAAAGCTAATTTAGAACTTGGAACAGATAAGAATATGCTTTCAGAAACAGAAGGAAAATTTGAAGGAATGACTCCATTGGGAATGGCATGCTATATTTTAGATTTAGAAAGTGTAAAAATTTTACTGGAAAGTGGAGCAGATCCAAATTTTAAAAATTCAGAAGGAGAAACTGCAATTTCAAAATGGTTTAGCTATCTTGGAGATTTTTATTTTCATTTTGAAAAATTTAATGTAGTGGAACAAATTTTTAAATTGTTATTAGAACATGGTTTAAAGATTAATGAAATAATAGATCAGGAAGGAAATACAGCTCTGACAAAAGCAGCTTCATATATTGAAAGAGCAAGTAATTATAATGGAAAAACTCTTTGTGGAATAATTCTAAAACAACTTTTGGCTAAAAATTGTAATGTTAATTGTAGAAACTCAGAAGGACAAACGGCATTAATGCTACTTGCTATGAGTAGAGCAGATGAGGCAAGTGATATTATAATTCAACTTTTGGAAATGGAAGCAGAAGTAGATGCAGTAGATAAATATGGAAATACAGTTCTAATGTATGCAGCAAAGAATTTAAAAAAATTAGCTGGAAAGGAAACAGCGGAATTATTATTTGATTTTGGAGATCCTCAAATAGATTATATTAATAATGAGGGAAAAACAGCTATGGAATTAGCAACAGAAAACGATAATGAAGAATTGGTTAAATATCTATTGATGAAAGGATAGGGGATAAATTATGGATACAAGTATGATTTTCTTAAATGCCTGTAAAAACAATCAAAAAGGTGTAGTTCAAGCTTTTATAAAAAAGGGGGGTATTGATTTTAATAAAAGAGATCCACTTGGAAATACAGCACTATTTTATGCGAGTATGAAAGGCAATAGAGATATAGCAAAATTATTATTGGAAAATGGAGCAGATTCATCAATAGCTAACAACGCTAGTATGACAGCACTTCACGCTGTATCTAAAAGTGGAAATAAAGATATAATTTCTCTTTTATTGGAGAATGGAGCGGATATAAATGTCACAGATAATGAGGGGAAAACACCTCTTATGTATTCTCTAGCAGAAAAGAGAACCGAAACTGCCAAATATTTAATAGAAAAAGGGGCAGAAATAGATATAGTTGATAATGATGGGCATAAGGCAATTGATTATGCAACGGCATTCGGTTTGAGAGATATTGTTAGTCAATTGTCTACAGTAGAAAGTAAAAATAGTTTTGGTAATACCCCACTTCACCAAGCTTGTTATAATGAACAGACAGAAGTTGTAAGAGAACTTTTGAAAAATGGAGGTATAGATTTAAATGCCCTTAATGACAGCGGAAATACGCCTTTAATTATTGCAGCAATTAAAGGAAACTTAATTATAACACAACTGTTACTTGCAGCTGGAGCAGATTCAAAACAACGATTACTAAATGGAAATACTCCACTTCACTTTGCAGCAGAATGGGGGAATCAACATATAGGTAAGGCACTATTGGAAGCTGGAGCGGAAATAAACGCACAAAATGAAGTGGGAGAAAGCCCGTTACATATTGCAGCAGCCGAAGGCAGAAATGAATTTGTAAATCTTTTATTAGAAAATGGAGTAAATGTAAATTTAGTAGATAACAGCCAAAATACAGCACTATTTTATGCTTCTGAAAGAGGATATACAGAAATTGTAGAACAGTTAATTATAGCAGGTGCAGAATAGATATTTATAATTGAGTGAAGAAAACTAAAATTTACAAAGTTAGTAAAAAAATGTGATATAATATCTTTATCCAGTACTGGATAAGGATATTTTAATTACAAAGAGGAGGATAAAAATGAAAAAAGTTTTAAAAATAGACGGAATGGGATGTGAACATTGTATAAAATCTGTAAGAGATGCGCTTAGCACTTTGGATAATTTAAATATAATTGAAGTAAAATTAGGAGAGGCAATAATTGAAATAAAAGAAGAAAAGCAGATAACAAAAGTAAAAGAGGTTTTAGAGGATGCTGGTTATGAGGTGATGTAATGGATGAAAAAGAATATAAAAAAGCTGAGTTAAAAATAGAAGGCATAACATGTCAGGCCTGTGTTGCCAAGATAGAGAGAAAACTCTCAAAGACGGAAGGTGTAAAAAAGGCTGTAGTAAATATTTCCAATAATATGGGGAATATAAGTTATGATGAAGGTCAAATAAAACTGAGTGAAATAATAAAAATAATAGAAAAGCTTGGATATGAGCCTAAGAGAAAAGAAGATTTAAAACCTGATGAAAAAGTCTTAGAAAAAAGATTGAAAAAGGAGCTTAGAAAATCACAAATAATTATAATAATATCTATAATAGTTATGTATATATCAATGGGACATATGGTGGGTTTACCAATACCAACTATAATTTCTCCAGAATATAATGCTATAAATTTTGCAAATATTCAGTTTGTTCTTACAGTTATAGTTATGTTTCTTGCAGGTAGATACTATAGAGTGGGTATAAGGCAGTTGTACTTCAGAAGTCCTAATATGGATAGTCTTATAGCTATAGGAACAGGAGCAGCTTTTTTATATAGTTTATATGTGACTTATAGAATTTATTTGGGTCATCATCATATGGCTCATTCTCTTTATTATGAATCTGCTACTATGATAATTGCCTTTATAATTTTGGGAAAATATCTTGAAAATTTGAGCAAGGGGAAAACCTCAGAAGCTATTAGAAAACTTGTAAATTTTCAGTCTAAAAAAGCCAATATAATAAGAGATGATAAAATAATTGAAGTTGATATAGATGAAGTAAGCTCAGGAGATATTGTTCTTGTAAAGCCTGGAGAGAAAATTCCTGTTGACGGTGAAATTATTGAAGGGCACAGTACGGTTGATGAAGCAATGTTGACAGGTGAGAGCATTCCAGTTGAAAAAGAAAAAGGTCATAAAGTTTATAGTGGAAGTATTAACAAAGATGGGAGTCTAAGAATTAAAACTTTAGCTACTAAAGGAGATACGCTTTTATCAAAGATTGCTAAATTAGTTGAAGATGCTCAAATGACAAAAGCACCAATAGCAAAGTTAGCAGACAGAATTTCTTTATATTTTGTTCCTGTAGTTATAGGAATTGCGATTCTATCGGCTATTATATGGTCATTGTCAATAAAATATAATTTTGTAAAAATAAATGCTAGTCCTACAGAATTTGTATTGACTATATTTGTTTCTGTTTTAATAATTGCCTGCCCTTGCTCTTTAGGGCTTGCGACTCCTACAGCAATTATGGTAGCAACTGGAAAAGGAGCAGAATTAGGTATACTAATAAAATCAGGTGAAGGGCTAGAAAGATTAGGACATATAGATACTGTTGTATTTGATAAAACTGGAACTCTTACAAGAGGAGAACCAAGGCTTATAGAAATAATTCCAAAAGAGCTTGACAAAGATGAAGCCTTAAAAATTGCCGCTTCATTGGAAGTTAATTCTGAACACCCTTTAGGAAAGGCTATTTATGAAGAAGCTAAAGAAAAAAATCTAGACTTATATTCAACAGAGAACTTTACTTCAATATCTGGTAGAGGTGTAATTGCAGATATAAATGGCAAAAAATATATTTTGGGAAACAGAAAACTTTTAAAAGATTATAATATTGTAAATAACTATGATGAAGAAATAAAAAAATTTGAGGAACAAGGAAGAACTGCTGTATTTTTAGCTGATGAAAAAGAATTGATAGGAATTTTTACCTTGGCTGATATTCCAAGAGAGGAAAGTAAAGAACTGGTAAAGAATTTAAAGGAAAAAAATATTGACAGCTATATGCTTACTGGAGATAATTATCAAACAGCAAAAGCTATGGCAAATTTACTTGGCATAGAAAATATTCTGGCAGAGGTAAGTCCAGAGGATAAGTATAAAAAAATAAAAGAACTTCAAGACGAAGGAAAGAGAGTTGCAATGGTTGGAGATGGAATTAATGATTCGCCAGCTCTTGCTCAAGCCAATGTAGGAATAGCTTTAGGAAGTGGTACAGATATAGCTATAGAAAGTGCAGATATAGTTTTAATGAATAAAAATATAAATATGGTTTTAACAGCCATTAGACTTAGCCAAGCAACTTTAAGAAATATAAAGCAAAATCTTTTTTGGGCTTTTATATACAATGTTATTGGCATACCGATAGCTGCAGGATTTCTTTATTTAATAAATGGGCATCTTTTAAACCCTATGATCGCAGGTTTAGCTATGGGTTTAAGTTCTGTATCAGTTGTAACAAATGCATTAAGATTAAGAAAATTCAAATAAGAAAAACCCAATTAAGTAAACATATTACATTTTTTGCTGAAAAATAAAAACTTATCTTTTTATAAAAAATATCAAAATTAAGATAGATAATAAAAAATGGAAAGGATGGTTATTGGAAATGAAAAAACAGGGTTACTTAAAAAAATTATTTGGTTTGAGCTCTTTAGTAATGATAGGAATGAACACTTATTCTATTGAAGCTCCAGTAGATTCACAAGGCAGATGGGAAATTTTCAATGGAAATTATGAAATCACAACAAATGCTAATAAGTCAATGAATTTACATAATTATTCTGCTCTCCATGTGAGCGGAAATTCAAAACTGGAAATAAAAACACCCTTGGATCTTGATATTAAAGTTCAAAAAAATGCTAGAGAAGATGCATGGGCATTAGGAATGCTTATAAATGGAAATAATCAGGGAACACCTCAGATAAAAGCAGGAGACATAAATCTAAAAATGAGACCTTTAACAGCTCTAGGTATAACTGAAACTGCTGGGATTGAAATTGATGGAGGGGCTAAACTTGAGGCTGACAATGTAAATATAGATATAGTCCATCAAGCAGAAAGCTTAAGAAACCCTATCTTAGCTCCACATGAAGATACAATTGGAATATTATTTACTGGTTCAGTTGACGATTTAGGTGGAGGAAATTTACTTCGTTATCCTGAAAGACTTACAGAAGCTAAAATAAATAATTCTAATATAAAAGTTTCAAATACAAAAGACTCTGATAGTGATATTTTAAATTATTCTATGGAAGGAATTGTATTGCAGAGATATGATAATAAATCCTATAATTCTAAAATTGAGATAACAGGAGATCTAAATATAGAAATTTCAGATATAAGTACAAAACAAAATGCCAATAAATTAGCAGGAATTAATGTTTTTGGTGAAGATACCAAACTAACTATGAAAAATTCAAAAATAGTTTTAAAGGGTGAAGGAAAATTAGAAGATTCCGCAGCAATATTAATAGGTGATTTTTCACCTGTTGATTTATCAGATCCAAATGATCCTTATTATGGGCACCCTAATAGAAATGGTTTAGTTGAATCAAAGGGGAAAATGATTATAGACACAACAGAAGCCCCTAGAGTCAGTGCCATATATATGAGAGGAAATGAATCAAAGTTAGATGCAAATTTTTCAGGAAGCTCAGCAGAAATTAAAGTTGGAAGTACAGCAATAACTTTTGGTAAAAAGTATGGTTCATTTGAAAATAATAAGTATATAATTAAAGAAGAAAACGCTTCAAATCAGATTGTAAATTTAAAGGATGCAATTATAAGCTCTATGGAATTATTACCTTTATCTGGAGGAAAAATAGATGCTTTAATTAATGTAGAAGAAGAAGTAAGAAATGCAACTTTAAATTTAAATGGAGGAAAAACTAAGGCTGTAGTTACGAATATACCTCTTCTATTTGTAGGTGATGGAGGAGATATAACATTTAATGTGAGTGATAAGGCTTTTGTACAAGGAGGAGTACAAAATAGGCTGACAGGTGTCAGCAGAGTTAATATATCTGGAGAAGCTATTTGGAAATTGCCAAATGTTGGTTTAGCTTCCAATGTAACTTATACTAAATTAAGTTCAGGCGGAATATTGGATGCGACAGCTATTGATAATACAGGAGGAATGGGTTATACAATAAAAACTTATGCCAATAAGAATGAGCTAAATTTTATAAATGATGGCGGTATTATAACAATGGCAAATGGAAAGTATGATGATAAACTTATAATTCATGGAAACTATAGTGCAAAAAATGGAGAATTGAGGGTAAATACCTTATGGAATGCACCAGATAAATCTGTTTCAGACTTACTTATTATAGAAGGTGAAGCAAAGGGAATAACAAACGTAAAAGCTGTAAGTTTGGATGGAACTGAGAATATAATTGATGGAAATGTTACGAAAGTTAAAGAACTTATGAATTCAGTTCCAGTAGTTCAAGTTGGAAAAGCAAAAGAGGGTGCTTTTAGAGGAAAAGCAAAAACGACTGGAGCAGGAGAAGTTCAACTTGGTAGTAGGATAAATTCTGATGGAGAAAGAGAATTTTTCTGGACAACAAGCAAAGTAACATATTCAAATGAAGAAAAAGAACTATATTCAGCAGTAGTTCCTGCCTATACAAGTACAATTAAGTCTAACCTAGACTTAGGTTTTACAACTATCGGAACTTTGTATGAGCGTAGAGGAGAGAATAAACAGCTCACAGATAAAAAAGGAGAAGCATGGGTTCGTGTTATAGGAAAAAATTATGAAAATAATGGAAAAGAACGTTTTAATATAGACAGTGAAATCTATGGAGTACAAACAGGATATGATTTTGGAATAAAAGAAAACAGTAAAGGAATACTTAAAACAGGGTTTTATATTGCTCATGTAACAGCAAACAATAAATTTTATGATAGATATAGAGCGGAAAATGGTGAGTGGGCTGCTGATAAATATACTGGAGCATCAAAAACAAAAGATTTGAGCTTTGGTATTACTGCAACAAAGTATTACAACACAAATACTTATTTGGACTTAGTAGGACAATTTTCTATTTTAAATAATAAATATACGTCAAGAGATAATGAAAAAGCGCAGCAAAGAGGAAATAGTTATTTATTATCAGCAGAATTAGGAAAATCTTACAAATTAAGTGATACATGGGGAATAGAACCTCAAGTTCAACTTATATATCAATATTTAAAACTTAAAAATTTCAATGATGGGGTTAGAGAAGTTAAATATGAAAATAATAATTCCTTAAGAGGTCGTTTCGGTTTTAAATTACAAAAAAATAAATATAGTAAAACAAAATTTTATGCACTTGCTAATCTTTGGCATGATTTTCAAAATGATATTGAAACTAGTATAGGCAGAGATAAAGTAAAGGAAAAATATTCTTCAACTTGGGGAGAAGTTGGTATAGGTTTAGAACATTCACTTACGCAATCAACTTCAATATACGGAGATATAAGACATGAAAAATCTTTTAACTCTAAAACTAAATATAGCTCTTATAGAGGAACAATAGGTTTAAAATATTCTTGGTAAATTATAAAAAAAATATTTTTTAGAAAACCTTAAATATAATTTGTAAAAATACTCATAAAATAAGATTATAAGGGGCTTGACTTTATTTAACAAAAAGTATATCATTTAGGTAATATAAAAAATAATAAGGAGTGTATTATGGAAAATACAACAAAAGAGAGAAAAGGCTTATTTAAAAAATTCACAGCAGGCTGCGTTTATATAATGCAGAGATACTTACCTGATCCATTTATATTTTGTGCTTTATTGACATTTATAGTATTTATTGGTTCAGTTCTTCTAACAGGTTCTGGTCCTATGGATGTTATAAAACATTGGAGTAATGGATTTTGGTCATTGCTAGCATTTTCTATGCAAATGGCATTAGTACTAGTAACAGGGCATGCTATGGCAAGCTCAAAATTTTTTAAAAATATTTTATCAGGTATTGCGTCTGGAATAAAAGGACCTAAACAAGCTATATTAATAGTTTCAGTGGTTTCAGCAATAGCGTGTGCTTTAAACTGGGGGTTTGGTTTAGTAATAGGAGCAATTTTTGCAAAAGAGATAGCAAAAAAGGTTAAGGGAATAGATTATAGACTTCTTATTGCATCAGCTTATACAGGTTTCTTAGTATGGCATGGAGGTCTTTCTGGTTCTGTTCCATTACAACTTGCAAGTGGAGGAGAAGCTTTAGCAAAACAAACAGCAGGAGCGGTTACAAATTCTATACCAGTTTCTCAAACTCTTTTTTCACCTATGAATTTATTTATACTTATAGGCTTACTTGTGATAGTTCCTTTGGTAAATGTTGCAATGTTTCCTAGTAAAGATGAGATTGTAGAAGTTGATTCAAAATTATTATATGAACCAATTAATGAAGAACTTGAATATTCTAAGATGACTCCAGCAGAAAAGATGGAAAACAGCAGAATAATTTCATTACTTTTATCGATAATGGGCTTTTCATATATAGTATATTATTTTATGACAAAAGGTTTTTCTTTAAATTTAAATATAGTTAATTTTATTTTTATGTTTTTAGGTATTTTCTTACATGGAACGCCAAAAAAATATTTAAATGCAGTATTTGAAGCAGTTAAGGGTTCAGCAGGAATATTACTACAATTTCCATTTTATGCTGGAATAATGGGAATAATGACAGGTGCTGATGCAAATGGTAATTCTTTAGCAGTTCTTATGTCTAATTTCTTTGTAAATATTTCAACACCTAGAACCTTCCCTGTATTTTCATTTATAAGTGCAGGACTTGTGAATTTCTTTGTTCCTTCAGGTGGAGGGCAATGGGCAGTTCAAGCTCCTATAATAATGCCAGCAGGTCAAGCTTTGGGAGTACCAATAGCTAAATCAGCTATGGCGATAGCATGGGGAGATGCATGGACAAATATGATACAACCATTCTGGGCATTGCCAGCATTAGGAATTGCAGGTTTAGGTGCAAAAGATATAATGGGGTATTGTCTAATAATAACAATTGTATCAGGATTATTTATTTCTATAGGATTTTTATTATTCTAATTTCTAATTTACTAAATATTATTAAAATTAAAAAATTATATAATACATTAAAATATTATAAATTAAGGAGGATAAGATGAAAGAAAAATTAGTTTCAATGGAAGAAGCTATATCGCATATTAAAGATGGTATGACCATTCATGTTGGAGGATTTCTAGCTTGTGGAACTCCAGAATCAATAGTTACGGCTCTGATAGAAAAGGGAGTAAAAAATTTAACAATAGTATGTAATGATTCTGGTTTTGTAGATAGAGGAGTAGGAAGACTTATAGTTAACAATCAAGTAAAAAAAGTTATAGCTAGTCATATAGGAACAAATCCTGAAACTGGTAGAAAAATGCAATCTGGAGAAATGGAAGTTGAACTAGTTCCTCAAGGAACTTTAGCTGAAAGAGTAAGAGCAGCTGGTTATGGTTTGGGAGGAGTTTTAACTCCAACTGGTTTGGGAACAATAGTTCAAGAAGGAAAAGAGATAGTAAAAGTGGACGGTAAAGATTTTCTATTAGAAAAACCTATTAAAGCTGATGTTGCTTTAATATTTGGAACAACAGTTGATGAAATGGGAAATGTTATATGTGCTAAAACAACAAAGAATTTTAACCCATTAATGGCTACTGCGGCTGATTTAGTTATTGTTGAAGCAGCTGAATTAGTTCCAGGTGGAAGTATAGATCCTGATCATATAGATATATCGAGAATATTTGTGGATTATATAGTAAAAACTAAATAAGGGAAGGTGAAGATTAAATGGAAATGGATAAAAATACAATAAGGGAAGTTATTGCAAAAAGAGTTGCAAAAGAATTCTCAGATGGTTATGTAGTAAATCTAGGTATAGGTCTTCCAACTCTTGTTGCTAACTATGTTGGAGATATGGATGTTATTTTTCAAAGTGAAAATGGTTGTATAGGTGCAGGACCAGCTCCTGAACCAGGAAAGGAAGATCCTTATTTAACAAATGCAGGGGCAGGATTTATAACAGCAGCTAAAGGAGCCATGTTTTTTGATTCTGCAATGTCTTTTGGAATTATCAGAGGAGGACATGTTGATGCTACAGTATTAGGAGCATTAGAAGTAGATAAACATGGTAATTTATCTAACTGGATGATACCAGGTAAAAAAGTTCCAGGAATGGGAGGAGCAATGGATCTTGTTGTTGGAGCAAAGAAAGTAATAGTAGCTATGGAGCATACAGCAGGAGGAGCAGCTAAAATTTTAAATGAATGTAAACTTCCTTTTACAGCAGTTGGAGTAGTTGATTTAATAATTACAGAAAAAGCTGTTTTTGAAGTTAATGAGAAAGGTCTTAAGCTTATAGAGATAACACCTTACTCATCATTAGAGGATATAAAAGCCAATACTGAAGCTGATTTTGAAATAGCTGAAGGTTTAGTATAAAATTATATGAAAAAAAATGATTATTTTAAAGAAATAGAAAAGATTTATAAAGAAATAAAGCCTCAAATAGAAAAAAGATTACAAGATTTTAAAAATGTTTGGGATAATGGAACAAATGAAGATGTTCATTTAGAATTGTCTTTCTGTATCTTAACTCCACAATCTAAAGCTATAAATGCTTGGAAAGCAATAACAAACTTAAATGAAAAAGGCTTAATTTTTAAAGCCTCAGCAGAAGAAATGGTTGAATACTTAAATATAGTACGTTTCAAAAATAACAAGGCTAAATATTTGGTTGAGTTAAGAGAACAGATGACAGATAAAGATTCTAAAAAGATAATAACGAAAGATTTTTTTTCATCAATTCCTGATATTTTTGAAAGAAGAAATTGGATAGTAAAGAATATTAAGGGTATGTCTTATAAAGAAGCAGGACACTTTTTAAGAAATGTTGGTTTTGGTCAAGACTTGGCAATACTTGATAGACATATTTTAAAAAATTTACAAAAGCTTGAAGTTATAGAAGATATACCTAAAACATTGAACCCTAAATTATATCTTGAAATAGAGAAAAAAATGAGGAAGTACTGTGAATCAGTAAAAATACCTATGGATGAAATGGATATTTTACTTTGGTATAAAGAGGTTGGAGAAATATTCAAATAATATAGAATAATTTAAAATTAAATAAACTGTTTTAAATAAGACTGTTGTTATTTTATATTTTTGCTTATGTTTATTTTAAAGGAGCTAACTAATGGATTTCTAATTATTTATGGTAGACTTAAAAATTTTCATAATGCAAAAAGTCATTTAAATTACAACAGTTTTTATTTTTTAAATTTTATAAGCGCTTTTTTACGTTTACTTTTTATTTTTAAACGAATACTATACTAATAAGAAATAGAAAACGTGTATTTCAAGTATGATATTAAAAATTATATAAATTACTATAAATGAATTTATTAAAAGAGGTGATAGAAATGAAAAAAATTATTACAATAGGTGCTATTGTATTATCAGTAGCTACTTATGCAC
>NZ_JAUMYY010000021.1 GCF_030528405.1 Fusobacterium sp. | reverse complement strand
ATAATGAAAGATACGGAATCACAGCAAGCATAGGCTATGATACAAAAGGAAAGAATAAAAAAGCAGGTTTAGGCTTAAGAATTATCTTCTAGTAAAATTATAAGCTAAAGAGGAGTTTTAGATTGAAAAATCTAAGCTCTTCTTTTTTTAATTAATAAAGACACTAAAATACAAAAAATGTTTTTTAGTGCTTTTTTTCTTTTGGGACTTAATTTTTTAATTTGCAACAGTCCCTTTTACTATTTTTTTGGATAATTTTAAACTTTATTAAAAAATGGGAAAAATTTTTATATTTATAATTAACGATACTTTTTTAACTTTTGAGATGGAATCCACCATTTAAATTTTAGAGCTAAAATTCCCATAAGAAAAATAATTAAAAATATTGACCAAGTAACTATATGAGGACCATTTTTAGGAAAAATATTCATAATGATGGGTGGAACAACTTGTAAAGCAATAATTAAAGGTCTATTAATTAAATCAGAAATTCCAGAATCTTCAATTCCTCTTGATTTTAAATCAGGATCTACAACTCTTTGTAATAAAACTCCAGTAGCGACAACTCCAGTAGCATGTCCCCAGCACATCATATTACGTTCAAACCAATCTTCTTTAGAAGATTTTCCTCCAATATAAATAAACCATATCCATGTAATTAGAAAACCAACAGAGCAAACTATTAGAAGAGGACCAGCGTAATCTAAAATAACTGATAAATTTAGAGAACCTATTCCTGAAACCATTAAAAAATCTGTAGCAACTCCTTGAATCCTATTTATAGAATATCGATCAATATAATTATGAGCATTTGTCTTATTTAAAATACTATTTAAAATAAAACCAGCTAAAAGTGCTGTACAGAAAGCAGGAATTGAAATTCCATATCCTAACTTAGCAGTAAAAATTTTAAAATAATCAGTCATTAACATTCCGCATACAGATGCTAAAAGAACTAATCCTATATGGAAAGACATAGGATCTAAACATATAGAAGAAATTGTTATTTTACCTGCTGATTTTTGACTTTCTTTAGGTATCAGACCAGTTCTTAATTCTAGTGGTAAATCTTGAGGATCTGTAACATAATGTGTGTAACCTCTACGAGTACCCCAATTTATAATGATTATTCCTAAAATAATTCCACCAACTATTCCAATTGTTGCGCAAGTATTACCAAAGTCCACCATATTTGGAACACCTAAATTTTGTAAAGCATTACCAACTGCTATAGCTGTTCCATGTCCACCATAAAAGCCTGTTGCCATCATTAAGCCAAATTGTTCTGGAAGATTAGGGTAAAAAAATTTTAAAAAATATATAGTAACAAACATACCTACAGCATATTGTAAAACTGCAATCCCAGTTATATTAAAAAACATTCCTCCAATAACAGGGCCTGAAGTAGATTCTTTTGAAGGTTTATCACCTATTGGTGTAGAAGCAAAAATTACAATAATCAAAACAGCAGCATATGTTCCAAAACTAGAAGATAGTTTTAAAATACCATATCCTTTAGGTCCAAGAATTAGAGCAATGAATCCTGCTATTAAAGCAGAAGGGATTAACAACTTTTGGAAAATTTTTAGTTTTGCACGTAAAAATTGTCCAATTAAAAGTAAGACAGCCATTATACATATATCGTTAAATACATTCCATATTGCTTTTGACATTGTTAGTTGCATAAGAACCTCCTTATTTTATTAAGAAAAAATTATAGTTCATAATATGGTAATTGTTCATCAAATCTTTTTTTGTCATTTTTATACCAATTACAAATATGCTTTACTGTTTCCCTAGCTTTAGATAGGGCAGCTAAATCAGAATTAAATCCTTGATGAGGTTGAACATAAAAATTTTCTTCAAGACTTAAGGCTTTTTCTTGTATTTCTTTAGCAGCTTTTAAATTTTCATCATCAGTGCTTATTTCATTTCTCAAGAATTTAGAAAAAAGTAATTCATTTGAAAAAACATCTAATGCAATTCCAGAAATGATTTTCTTTTTATAATATTTAAGTAAAATGCTCTCTGGTGCAATATCCCCTCTTGACATATTAATAAAAATAACACCTTTTTTTGCCATTGAAAACTCTTTATCAGAAAAATATTCAATATTATAGAATTTACTATCAGGAAACTTATTTAAATTCATGACATTTATAATAATATCGCTATTTTTTAAAGCAGCTTCTTTTGAAACAAAATTAATGTTTTCACTGTATTCTTTTTTTAATTCATTTTCTCTTAAATCAACAGCTTGTACTGTTAGTTCATTGGCTTCTAATAGATTATATATATGTATACCTATTTTTCCTAAACCAAAGACAGTAGCTACTCTATTTTTACCTAATTCAATAAAAGAAGAAATATTATTTCTCTCAAATAATGCGGTTTTTCTTGTATATTCATTTAATTTACCACAGGTAGCATAGAGAAATTTTATAGCTGTTTGTGCAACTGCTTCAACACAGTATTCTCTTAATGATGCTAAATTAATAATATTTTGGAGTTCTTCAAAATGATCATAGCCAGCACTTCGTGTAATAATACTTTTTTTCTTGCCTAGTAAATAATTTTCAGGAATAATTGAATGAGTTTTAGTAGTTATAATTTCAGGGAGAATAAAATCTTTATTTTTTGATAGAAAGTTTTGTAAGTTTTCAGAAGTGATAAAAAAATTAAAATCTTTTGGAAGAAGACCAGCTTCTTTTGCTTTTATAGTTTCATTTTTTAAATGAATGGCTTCTTCGCCCAAAGCTTCAAAATGGATTATATCGTAATTCATAAAACCTCCTTTAACATAATAGTTTATTTTAGAGATAAAATATGATATAATCAAACTTGCTGAAGGTATGATTTAATATCATACATATCCCATTTTGCATTTAATGTGAAGTGGGATTTTTTCTTGCAGAAAATTTCAGCCATACAGTAAAATATAAAAAAATATTTCTAATTTTTTCATATACACACCTCCTTCTTTATTCTGTATTATAGAACTAAGTTCTTTATTATAGAATAATAAACTTTTTATCCTTTTTTGTCAATATTTTTTATAAATATTTTTTTATAAAAGATGAATTGTTAAAAAAATAATCAAAAAATAAATGAATAGTCTGAAAAAAATATTAAAGATTGAAAAAATAATTTATAAGTGTTAGAATAATAAAAAACATTAAAGGAGGATAACAAAAAATTGTTAACTTAATATGATAAAAAGTTTAAATAAAGCTGTTGAAATATTAGAGATACTTAAAAATAACCCAAAGGGCTGTAGTTTGTTACAGATATACACTACATTGGGTATTCCTAAAACTACAGCTTATGGAATACTAAAGACTTTAATAGCTAAAATGTATGTTTTAAAAGATGAAGATTCTCTTTATAAACTAGGACCAGCTTTAATATTTTTAGGGAAGGCTGCAATTGCAGAGAGTAAGGTTCAAGATATTGCACTTCCTGTTTTAAGAGCTCTTTCAACTCAAATAAAAGTTGATTCTTTTTTGATGATTCCAATAGGATATAGAGGAAGTGTGTTAGAAAGCGTTGATGGAGAGCAAAGCGTTAGAATAATTGAAAAATTTGGAAATGATTTTTTTCTACATTGCGGAGCAATGAGAAAAGCTATTTTAGCTAATAAAGATGAGAAATTTATAGATGAATACATTTCAAATGTAATTGAAAGTGGAAGATATAAAATAGAGATAACTGCCTCTGATTTAAGATTAGCCTTAAAAAAAATTAAAGAAGAGGGAGTAGCGGTATCATATGGTGAATATGCTAAGGGAACTGTAGGAGTTGGAGCTCCTATATATGACTATAATAAAAAAGTTGTTGCATCAGTGGGGATTAATTTATTGGAGAGCAAAGAATTAACCAATGAAAGAATAGAAGAATTAAAAAAAATTATCAGAGATAAGGGAAAAGAAATTTCAAAGAGTATGGGTTATATTTGATAAATAATTAATTAAAAAAGACACTAAATTATAAAAAATTTTTTAGTGCCTTTTTTTAATAGAAATATTTAACTTGTGAGAATTTTTTATTACTTTCTTTCTGCAATTAATTTTTCTGCCATGATTGATGCAAGTTCAATTAACTTATCTCTTTGAAGTGGAGTTACAGCACCTTTAGCTTCAATAGGTTCTGTTAAAACTTCAAGTCCTGGAAGGCTTGCAGCAAAATCACAAATTCCTTTTACACCTCCACCATTCCACATCATATTTCCAAAAATACCTAAATATCTGTTTTTTAATCCATAATTTGCCAGTTTATGAAGAACAGGTTGTAATCTTGGGTAGATATCATTATTGTGTGCACAAGAACCTATCATAAGTCCTTTGTATTTCCAGATAGAGCTAAAAATATAAGACTGGTCAGTTTTAGAGCAATCATAGATAATTACATCTGTTATTCCTCTATTACCTAATTCTCTTCCTAAAACTTCTGCCATTTCAGCTGTATGGCCATACATACTTGCATAAAGAATAACCACACCTTCTTTTTCTGCTTCCATATTAGCCCACAATTGATATTTTTTAAAAACTTCAGGTATATTTTTTCTCCAAAGTAGACCATGAGCAGGAGCTATAACACTTATTTCAACATTTGCTAATTTTTTCATAATCCCATTAACAGGAGCCCCATATTTTCCAACTATATTTGAATAATATCTTCTCATTTCATCTTCAAAGAACTCATTATTAACTTCATCGTCAAAGATTCCTCCATCTAAAGTTCCAAAACTTCCGAAAGCATCATTGGAGAAAAGTATTTTATCTGTCATATCATAAGTAGACATTGACTCAGGCCAGTGTACCATAGGCATCATATAGAAAGTTAGTTTATGTTTTCCTAAGTCTAGGACATCTTTTTCCTTAACTACAACGACTTGATCATCTTTTAAATTTAGTCCTAAATCTTTTAACATCATTATAGTTTTTACATTTCCAACAATTTTAATTTCAGGATAAAGTTTCACTAAACCTTTAATTGCACCTGAGTGATCAGGTTCAACATGGTTAACGACAATATAATCAATTTTTGAATTTCCTATAGTTGCTTCAATTTTTGAGTAAAATTCTCCACCTTCACCAGCTTCAACACCATCAATAATACAAATTTTTTCATCAATAATTAAATAAGAATTGTAAGTAACTCCTGCATCTAATGGAATGTAATTTTCAAATCTTGGAGTTTTCCTATCATTTACTCCTATCCAAATTATATCATCATTTACTTTTGTACAACAATACATCTATACCCTCCTATAAAAATATATATCTTACTATAATATTAGATTTAATAAAAAATTTCAATATATTTATTGCAATTAAAAAAATTTTTTATAAAAAGATTAAAATTTATTCTTTTTCAATTATACCTTTTTTTAAGTATACTTGTCTATCAGTAATTTGAGATAAATCTTTTGAGTGAGTTACAACTACAACTGTTTGATTGAATTGTTTATTCAATTTTTTAAAAAGAGAAAAAATAACTTCACTTGTTTCTTCATCTAAATTTCCAGTGGGTTCATCGGCCAAAATCAAATTGGGATTATTTATCATAGCTCGAGCTATTGCAACTCTTTGTTTTTCACCGCCAGAGAGTTGGTTAGGTTTATGGTAGAGTCTTTCACTTAAACCCACAATTTCAAGCAAATCTTTAGCTGAATTTTCGATTTCTTTTTTATCTTTGTACTTATGTAAAAGAGCAGGAATCATAACATTTTCAAGGGCAGTAAATTCGTTTAATAAATAGTGAAATTGAAATACAAAACCAAGAAAATAATTTTTTATCTTATTTCTTTCATATTCAGCAAGGGAAGCAGCATTTTTTTGATTTATCCAAATCTCACCAGAATCAACACTGTCTAGAAGTCCCATTATATTAAGTAAAGTAGATTTTCCAGAGCCTGACCTTCCAAGAATGGATAGAAATTCTCCTTTTTTTATATCTAAACTTAAATTCCTTAATATGTGAAGTTTATTTCCAGTTTCAGAGTAAAACTTATTTATATTTTTTAGTTCCATAATATTATTATTCATGTCTAAGTGCCTCCACATTTTCAAGTTTAGCAGCTCTATATGCTGGAAATATACTAGATATAAGTATGATTATAGAATTAGCTCCTACAACTGTTAAAATTTCTTTAAGTGAGATTTCTATAGGTATATTTTTAATATAATAAATACTTGAAATAAAATTTATTGTGTAATTTTTAATATACCACAGTAAAATAATTGAAAGAATAATTCCAACAACAATGCCTATTCCACCTAGAATAATACCTTGAATCAGAAAGATAAACATTATATTTTTTTTAGAGAAGCCCATAGAACGAAGTATTCCTATATCTTTTGTTTTTTCTCTTACAAGGGTATTAAGAGTTACCCAAATAAGAAAACCTGCTATTACAACTATAAGTGAAAAGACAATTATCATTATAGTCTTCTCTAAAGTTAAAGCAGAAAGAAGAGCTTTATTTTGTTCTCCCCAAGTGTAGCTAAATAGTTCTGTATATTTATCTGAAAGTGATTCTTTTACAACACTTGCTTTATAGGCATCATTAAGTCTTATTGTAAGTTTATCTACAGTGCTACCTTTATAATTAATATATTGAGCAGTTAAAAGTGGTACTATAACCATATTTGCATCATATTCATAGAAACCACTTTCAAAAATTCCCATAACTTCCATTTCAAATTCTGTGTTTTCTGAAGTAACTAAGTTTAGCTTATCATTAATCTTAAGTCCAGCAGAAGAGGCTAATTCTTTTCCAACCAAAATTCCCTTTTTGTTTTCTAAATTAATTTCTCCAGAGATAATTTTTTGATCTAGTTGCATAAGGTTTATAGTTTTTTGTAAATCATAACCTATAAGTTTAACACCAGAAACAAAGTCATTAAAATCTCCTTTATATTTAATTATAGCTTGAGCTTCCACAGTTGGTATAATTCCTCTAATATTTTTGAACTCACTGTCATCTTCAATATTTTTTATAAGCTCTTCATAATTTGAAATGGGCTCATAAGATATTGTAGTAACATGGCTTGTCAAGGATAGTATACTGTCTATCATATTCTTATCAAGCCCATTAGAAATTCCAAGAGAAACTGTAAGAACAGTAATTCCTATAAGTACACCTATGATTGACACTAAACTCTGCTTTTTTCTCTCTAATATTTGCTTCTTAGCAATAAAAAATTCTATCATTTTTACCTCTTATTTATTCTAAATTTTATTTGATCACGTTTTCCTTCTTCTGTAACTATTGTAATTTTATGTTCACCATTTTCTAAATCTAAAAGTTTTTCTTCCTCGTTTGATAGGCCTATATAATCATCATTGAGATACCAGTAAACAAATTGTTTATTAGGGTTATAAAGTTTAACAGCTAACTTTTGATAACCTGAAAAATCTTTGGGTAGGGTTATAACTAAATTGTTTGAGGGATAAGCTATTTTTACACTTTTATTATCATTTGTTTCTTCATTTAAATTGTAATAATAGTTTGATACTTCAATTGGATATTCAAGTACAATTTTTTCTGTCGCATTTATAAAATTTTCACTTCTTGAATCCACAGGAAATCCATTTTTATCCACAAAAATTTTTTTATAATAAGGAGATATTTTTAAAGTTTTTGCAGATTTTGGATAATCAATAAATTTACTTTCAACTTCGTAAAACTTCCTATAACCTGTTTTACTATCAATTTCTATTTGTTTTAAATCTTCTTCTGGTTTTGTAAAATTTTTAGGCTGTATATCAATTAAATTAAAAACTTTAAATAATAAATTTCCAGCAGTATCGACCCCTGAAAGAGATGATATAGGATTATTTGAAAAATTTCCAAGCCATACAAGAACCGTATAATTTGGACTTACTCCAACTGCCCAAGCATCTCTTAAACCAAAGCTTGTTCCTGTTTTCCATGAAATAGGTCTGTCCGTTGAATATAACTGCTCATTATCAGGTCTAACTACTTTGGATAGAGTGTTCAAGGTAATGTAACTAGCAGCTTTACTTAATTTTTTTTTGTCCTCTCTTTTTTTATAGCTATTATTTACTTCATCTAGAGTATATTTTAATTCAGAAAACTCACCATAATTAGCAAGTCCCAAATAAAGCTTAGCTATATCAAGGGCTCTCATTTCTCTAGTTCCTAAGATTAAAGATAGACCATACTTATCAAAATTATCGTCCCCATAATCATCAATACTTTCTAAGAAATAAAAAAATTTATCTACCTTATAATCTTCAAGGAGTTTAATAAAAGGAATATTTAAAGACTTAATCAATGCCTCCTCCATTCTTACCATACCTCTAAATTTATTATCGGAGTTTTTGGGGTAAAAATTATTAAAAAATATTGGTACATCTGGATATAAACTTTCATTTGTTATAAGTCCCTCATCTATAGCCAGAGCATATAGAAAAGGCTTCAAAAGTGAAGCAGGGGATCTTTTAACTCTTAAACCATCAATTTCACCATTATTTTTTTTATCTTCAAAATTTTGTGAAGCCACATAAACTAGGACTTCTTTAGTCTTATTGTCTATAACAAGTGTAGCAGCATTGTTTATTCCAATTTGCTTCATAGAATTGGAATAAAGCCTAACAAAGTTTTCAACTTTTTTTTGTAATTTATAATCTAAAGTTGTTCTAATATTTTTTTCATTGTATTTGCTTTTTATAAAATATGAAAACTGTGGATTCTTATTTTCAAAATAATGAATTTTTTTAGGAAGCTCTTCTAAGAGAGAAAATTTATATTGCCTTTCATTTATAATATTTTTATCTAGCATTCTTTTCAATAAAAAATTTCTTTTTTGAAGTAATTTGTTATTGTTCTTTTTTAGATTTAATATGCCGGGAGAATTTGGTAAAACTGCAAGTAAGGTTGCTTCAGCATGACTTAAATATTTTACTTCCTTATTGAAATATAATTTAATTGCAGTGGCATAGCCTATAATATTCGAGCCATAGGGAGCATTATTTAAATAAAGTTTTAAAATTTCATCTTTAGAAAAGGTATTCTCTAATTTTTTTACCTTAATAATTTCTATAATTTTGTTAAGATAAGTTCTTTCAGTGGGTTCTAAAAGCTTGACAACTTGCATACTGATAGTGCTGGCTCCCATCTTTTTTCCACCACTCAGATTATTATAAAGTGATTTTAATATTCTTAAATAATCTATGCCTCCATGTTTGTAAAAATTTTTATCTTCATATAAAAGTACAGCTTCTTTTAAGAGAGCTGGAATTTCAGCCTCATTTTTTATATGCCATTGCTCATTTTTATTCAAAAAAACTCCAATTAAATTATTGTTTCTATCTAAAATGCTTTGACTGTAGTCTATTTTTGTAATGAGTTCTTCAGGTTTATAGAAAAAATAAATTTTTAGTGAAAATAAAATAAATAAAATAAGAGAAACTATGAAAAAAATAAAGAGTTTTTTTAATTTTAATTTTTTTAACATAGTTCTCCTCCATTAAATTTTCTATCTATATATTTTATCACATTAATCAATTTTATAAAATAAAAAAGGAACTGCTGTAAATCTGTTTTCAAAAATACAACAGTCCCTAGATTCTGTAGAAAAATATAAAAATTATATTTCATTATTTAGAAGTTTAAAAAATATTAAATTTTTCTATCTTTACTTTTCTGAAACTTTAACTTCAAAGCCCTTTAAGTAAGCTCTAAAATTATTATCATACATTGCTGAAACACTTGTTCCAGGGAATAGGTATTCACCAGCACTAACTACATCAATATTGATTTTAATTTTCTTTGGATAGTCATTATTTAAGTAGTAGAAGAAGGCAACTCTATCATCTCTTCTATCAATATAGTCAAAAGGATAGTCACTAGGTTCTTCTGTATTTGAAATTTCCCATCCACTAGGTAAAATTTGTATTAAGGCAACATTATTCAAAAAGTCTATATTTTTTAATTCAGTATTAATAATTATAGAAAGTTTATCTCCAACTTTTAGCTTTTTAGGATCGATCTTATTACCATTTATATCTACAAATTCTCTAGTAATTACAATATTTTGGCTCTCATCCTTCTCGTTAAATTTAATAGGTTTTCCCTTTGCTAAGAAATCAACATATAAATTGTCATTTGAGTTATTCTTTATTTTTATTTCCTTTGCTTCCTTTATAAGTTTATTGATTTCTTGGAAGTTAAATTGTCCATCTACCAAAGTATAATTCTTAGTTTCACCATTTGTAATAATGCTGAAAGATAGATTTTTTCTTTCTGTGTCCTTTACAGTTTTTGCAAAGGCATCAATTATATTAGCTTGGGTATAAGTTGTTAGCCAAGTATCAGATTTAATAACTGCTAATAAATTGTCAAACAATTTCTTATCTTTTTCACCATAAATAGAGTAGTAATGCTTTAAAGCTTCAGCATTTTTATAAATTCCATCAACAGTTTTATGAGAATCCAGTTCTTTTTCAAGTTTATTTGCTTCATTTTTTGCAAAATCTTTTTCACCAATAAGGTTATATGCATTCAATAAAATCAATTTACTAACTAAAGAAAGTTCTTTATAGTATCTATCAAAAATAATATTCATTTCAGATACATTAGGTTCTCCCACTGCAGCAAGAATGTATAAAGCATCAATTTTAATTTCTGTAGTTATGTCAGTTCTATAGATTAAAGATTTAATATAACTTATAGCTCTGTCATACATTCTCTCAGGTACATAGTAACCTTGTTTTTTAGCATCTACTAATATTTCTGTAATGTAGATACTATCTATAATTGTTTCATAGTTGGAACCAGGCCAGTAAGTGAAAGCACCATTAGAAAGTTGATAATTATTAGCCAGTTTCTTAACTATTTTATTAATTTCATTTCGTGTAATATTTAACTCATTTTCATCTTTAGTTAAATGATTTATTGCAATCATAGCTCTTGCTTTAGAAGCAGTTTGTTCCAAGCATATATAAGGATAATCTAAAAGAGAAGCAATAACTTTGTTTAAACCAAGATTTTCGTAACTTGAAAGTTTAAGCTCTGAGCTTAAACTAGACTTTATAAAATCTTTAAACTTTTTAGTGTTAAGTTTAAATTCTTCACCAGGTTTCAAAACTGAATTTTGATTAATATATTGCTGTGAATAAGGGCTATCAACATTTAAATTGATAATATCTTTGAAATTATATTTTTGAGAATTATAAGCTATTTCAATTTTAGTTTCTCCTACAGTTTCCGGAGCAATTAAATCAAAAGAAAATTTTTGGTTTTGCATATCTTTAAAACTTACTTCTTTTGTAAATTCTTTACCTTCATATTTAACAGTTAATTTTCCACTACCTAATTCATTTTCAATTGGGAAAAGAGTTACAGGAATAGAAAATTTATCTCCAACTTTTAAAACTCTAGGTGCAGAACTTTCTACAATTACAGGAGCCTTTATTGTTAATTTTTTCTCAGTACTTCCAAATTTATCATTATTAGTAGCTACAACAAAGATTTTCATAGCTCCAAAATAGTTTGGAATTTTTATATCAATTTCAGCATAACCATTACTATCAGTCTCCAATATTCCACTGACTATTGATATATTTTTAAATCTTTCAGCTTTTCCTTGCAGGTTCATATTATCTTCTATATAAGATTTTAGCAGTGCAGCTTCTTCGAAGTCACCACCACCTGTTTTTAAATAGTTAGCAATTTTTGAGCTTGAATATTTCTCAATAATATTTGAAAAATTATCATAGTTCTGTATAAGCTTAGCTTGTTTTCCATAGAAAAAATCAAGTGGTTTAGGTAAAGCATAATCAGTAAGTCTTGTAATTCCTTCATCAACTAAAAAGTATTGGAAATACATTTTTTGTTTTTCTTTATTATAAACTTTTAACTTATAGTCACTAGAAGGTTCAACTTCATCTTTGGAGTCAATGACTATATTAAGCTCTTTTTCCTTGTCATTAACCATAAGAGGAACAGTTCCATAAAGTCTTAGAGGCCTGTCATTTTCTTTATCTTTATATTTTTGGAAAACACTTATATTGACATAGACATTTGGGAAAAATTCTTTTTCAATTTGAATGCTTTCCTCAACATTTTTTTGTGTTATATTCTTCCAATATTCCTTCAAAATTTTTCCATCTTTCTCTATTGTTATAAGAGCTTTAGTGTCCTCTGTAGCATTAAATTTGACTTTAGCAAAATCACCTATTTCATACTTTTGTTTATCTGCACTGATATTTAAATTTTCCATTCCATTTTTAGCTCTATCACCATAAGAATAATTATATATGAAAATTCCAGAGCTAATACCTGTTTCTGGATCTTCAACTTCCAAGAAATTTATACCATCCTCTAAATTTGATAATTTTATAGGTTCTGGATTTTTAGAACTTTTAATAGTTCCTTCTTGAAGGATAATTGTATCAAATGAATTTTTTATACGACTTTCATCTTCATAATAATGGTCATACCACCAGTTAAATTTTTTATTGAATAGTTTATATTTTAAATTTTTACCTTCGATTAAGCTATCCGTTTTTTCATCTAAAACTATAAAATTAATAATAGCATTATCGTTTTCTTGAGTAGTTTTCTCAAGACCTATAGCAAAATCTTTATTAATTAAGGATAGTTTTTTATTTTCAGAACTGTATCTTCCATTTGTATCTAAAATGTTTGCATTAATATAGATATCTAAATTAAGCTTTCTTGCAACTTCTGGAATAAATATTTTTAAATTTTCTTTTCCAGAATTATCTAAAGCTCCATCAATATATGTGTTATACATAAAGTTTGTGGTAGGATTAACAAAATTAAAATTTTTATATTTTTTAGTCTCAACATTTTTTTCAAAAAGAGAAATATTATAATTAGTTTGACTATTCTCAGCCTTAACACCAGTTAAATAAGTTCCTAAAACTTCAATATTTAATTGATTATCAACTATATTTTCCTTTGTATATAGCTTGTCAGTGTCAATATCTATAGCAATTCTATTTGGAGCCTTAGCTTCAATAAATATAGGTTGATTAATTTCTTTAGCACCCAAGTTTATTTTTAAATTCCATGCTCCAGTTTCATCATTTACATCCGTTTTTATATTAAAGTTATAAAAACCATTTTTAGATTCATTAACTGTTACATTATTTAATTTTTCTATACCGATTGGAGATATAAAACTATAAGTGAAAGGATGATTTTCTTCAAGGGCATTATTTTTATTTCTAGCAATTAAAGACACAGAAATTTCATCTCCAGGTCTATAAAATCCCTTATCCGTATAAGTAAAAATTTTTAAATTAGAATTTTCTACCAATCCTCCAATATCAAAATCAGAATAGTTTATATAACTATCATTTAGATAAAGCACATTAAATTCATTGTTATTTTTTGCCAGAATATAATAGATATCCTCTGGATTAAGTTTTGATTTATATTCACCATTAGAAACTGTATAGCCTTGTTCAATAACCTGATTTTTTCTGTTCACAAATTCTAACTTTGTATTAGGAACTGTTTCAAGAGAATTTAAATTCAAAACCTTTATCTCTAACTTACCTGCATTAGTGTTTGCAATCAAGCCTAAATCTGAGAGAATAATATTTTTTTCAGCACGAGCATATACTCTTTTGTCATCTATCCATTCATAGTAATCAATATAACCATACTTAGCTTCATCATAATCAATGCCATCAGGGTCATTGGCAAAGAGATTTATATTGTAAATTCCTTTACTATCTATAACTCCGCTTAGATCTATACTGTTTCTCATGACTTCATCTGTTTTTGAATCTAAAATATATTCTTGAGAAAATACAACATCGCCTAGTTCATTCTTAAAAGTTTCTTGAAAATAATGAGAGTTTTTTGCTCTTAAGAAATTTGTAATGTTGTTCATATAAACTTTAACTACTTCTAATTTAACTTTTTTTACATTTGTAGAAGTAAAGTTAATTCTTTTATTATTTAGGCTAGGTAAAGTAGAACCATTATCAGAAAAACTTAAATGAGGTTTTAACTTTCCTATATATAGATTAGTAAAAGGATAAGAATCTCCAAGTTCATTACCATCAGTATCCTTTAAATCTTTAGCAAATGAAAGGTTGTAAGGGACTTCTTTTTCAAAATCACCTTTTAAAACTATTTTATTCCCATAGACATCTATTTCAAAATTTGAAACTTCAGGATCAAGGCTAATTTTTTCTTTTAAATCTTGATTTTTAGAAATTTCTTTTGAAAAAATAGCTACAAGATGACCAGCACTATTAAATGCAACCCTGTCTATATAGATTTCTTTGTAGTAATAATCATTACTTTGTTCCGTTTGTTCAACAGTGTTTGTAGGGGCTGGCTTTTCTTTTCCCTTAAACATATTGCAGGCTATTAAACTAAAAGCTAAAATAACCAGCAAGATCTTAAAAAAATTAGTTTTTTTCATTACTTTCACTCCTTTTTTATTCTATAATAAACTAAATTTCTAATTATCTAAAAAGCTTTGTATAAGCTTTAAAAAATCTTCTCCATAATGATTAAATTTTTGATTCCCAACTCCTTTTATTTTTAACATTTCCCATCTATTTAATGGTTTTTTTTCAGCCATCTCTATGAGTGTTAAATCAGAAAAAACTATATAGGGGGCTATATTTTCATTTTTTGCTATTTCTTTTCTGAGTATATTTAGTTGTTTAAACAGTTCATTTTCAAAATAATCAAAATTTACTTTTTCGTCAGATTTTCTAATAATTTTTAGTTTATCTTCTAGTATATCTCTGTATCTTTCTCCAAGTTTTACAACAGGGAAGCTTCCAGCACTTTGGATTAAATACTTCTCTAAGAGCATATAATTAATAAACTGCTCTATCCATTCGAGAGACTTATCTCTCATGATACCGAAGGTTGAAATTTTATCTAAACCCTTATTTAACATTTTTGAATCAGCCTTACCAACTAACATATTAGAAAGAGTTGAAATACCTAGACTTTCTCTAGTTCTTCCAACACAGGAAATTATTTTTTTTGCTTCCAAAGAAAAATCTTTGATATCTTTCTCCTTTTTACAATTTTCACAATAGCCACAATAGTCTCTTATCATCTTTTCACCAAAATACTTAAGGATAAATTCCCTGTAGCAGGTTTCAAGTTCTGCATAGTTTTGCATTTTTTGGAATTTCTGTAGCTGTTTTCTATTATAATTATCGTCTTTAGATTTGTCACTATCTATTAAAAATCTTTGAGTGGATATATCTTTTTTATTATAAATTAATATGGCTTCAGCAGGAGCTCCATCTCTTCCAGCTCTACCCGCCTCTTGGTAATAACTTTCTAAATCACTTGGAATATTAGCATGGATTACATATCTGATATTTGATTTATTTATTCCCATTCCAAAAGCATTTGTAGCTACCATAATTTGTATGTCATCATTCAAAAAGCTCTGTTGATTCCTATCTCTTTCTTCTTTTGAAAGACCAGCATGATATTTAGTTACTGATTTTCCGAGAACATTTTTAATAAAATTATATATATCCTCAACGTTTTTTCTAGTTGAACAATAAATAATTCCAGATTTTCCTTTGTTTTTTAAAAGATAATCTTTTATAAAAACTTTTTCATCTATTAAATCATCTTCATATATAGTATTGTCAATAACTTTAAAATAGATGTTGTCTCTATCAAAGTAATCTGTATGTATGAAGGGCTTATCCATATTTAATTTTTGAATGATATCAGTTTTTATTCTAGGAGTGGCTGTTGCTGTGAAAGCAAGAGTTAGAATATTTTTATTTTTATCTATTTTTTTAATAAAGTCACTAATTTTTAAATAGCTTTTTCTAAAATTTTCTCCCCATTGTGAAATACAGTGAGCCTCATCTATTACTATCATAGAAACTTCAATATTTTTAATATAGTTTATAAAGAGGTTGTTTTCTAAACGTTCAGGAGAAATATATAAAAGTTTTACTTTTTTTCTAGAAATTTTAAAAAGGATTTGATTAAATTCATCAGAACTTAAACTTGAATTTAAATATTCAGCTTTAATTCCTATTGTTTTTAGGCTATCAACCTGATCTTTCATAAGCGATATGAGAGGAGATATAATAATTGTCAAGCCATTAAAAATTAGTGCTGGAATTTGATAACAAATAGATTTTCCTGCTCCTGTTGTCATAATGCCTAAAACATTCTTATGTTTAAAGATAGCGTCAATAATTTTTTCCTGTCCTTCTCTAAAATTTTCATATCCATAGTATTCATTTAAAATTTTAAGTGCCTTAGTTTTCATATTATACCTTAAATTAATATTTTTATTGGCTATATTATACTATATTATTTATTTTAAAGAAATAATAAAATTAAATCATTTTAGAAGATAGTTTAAATTAAAATAAGCTTTTCTGAGAGAAGGCATTTTTAAATTTTTGAAAAAAATCTTCCTTATCTTTTATAATAATTAAATCTTTTCTGTATTTTTCAATAAAGTTTTTATTAAAATCGGCTATAAAAATTTTTTTATTTTGTTCTTTTGCATATTTAAAAGTATGGACAGTTCCTCCTTTTATATCTGTTTCAGCAATTAAGATGGCAGTTGATAAACCGGATTGTATTCTATTTCTTTTTATGAGTTTATTAACAGAGATATTGGTGTGAGGCGGGAGCTCCGATAAAAGGAAACCTTTATTTTTTAAAATATCTTCTGCTAATTTTTTATTTTCTTTTGGGTAGATTTCTGTAAGTAGACCTTGAGCTAAGACAGCAGCTGTTTGCCCTAATGTTTCAATATGTCCTATAGTATCAACACCAAGAGCAAGACCACTTATATTAAAAAAATTATTTTCTTTTAAAAATTTTGCAATATTTGTTGTGAAAGCTTTCCCTTCATTGCTTATATTTCTAGTTCCAACTAGAGCAACAGTTTTTAAATGATTAAAATTAAAAATTCCTTTAGAGTATAAAACATAAGGAGCTTTTTTTATATTTAACAAAGTTTGAGGGTAGTTGTCATAATTATAAAATAATAGAGTTATTTTATTTTTTTCACAGTCGGAATAGATTTTTTTAATTTCATCATCTAAAAAGATATCAAATAAGTTAATAAGTTTATGTATTTGTTCTTCATTGAACAAGCATTTATCTTTAAGAAAACTTCTTAGAGTCTTTTTTGAAAGATTAAATAGATTTTCACCAAAGTTTAAAGAAATGTCAAAAGTTTTATAAATTAAATTAGGATTAATGTATTGTTCATAAGTATTATAAATAGAAAATTTTAAAAGTTCATCTCTTGAGTACATAAAAACCTCCCAAATAATTTATATTTTATTTTAGCATATTTTTCTTGTATAATATTAAAAAATAAAATTTAGATGGAGAGAATAATGAATGCAAAACAACTTGCTATAAATTTAATAACAAAGGTTGATAAAGGTGCTTATTCCAATATTATATTAAATGAAACATTTAAGAATTTTGGATTGAGTTTAAAAGAAAAAGCTTTTATAACTGAAATATTTTATGGAGTTTTAAGGAATAAAAAATTTTTAGATTACATTATAGAAAAAAATACCAAAGAAGTAAAAAAAGATTGGATTAGAAATTTACTTAGAATTTCAATTTATCAAATAAGTTTTATGACGGCTGACGATAAAGGAGTTGTTTGGGAAGCTACAGAATTAGCTAAGAAAAAATACGGATTAGCTCTGTCAAAATTTATAAATGCAACTCTAAGAAATTACTTAAGAACTAAGGAAGAAACTATTGAAAATTTAAGAAAAGAGAAGAACTATGAAATATTATATTCAAGTCCAAAATGGTTTTGTGAACTTTTAGCAGTTCAATATGGAGAGAATTTAGAGGAGGCAATAAAAAGTTATAAGGGAATACCGTATTTATCTGTTAGATTAAATAAACTAAAGTATAGTGAAGAAGAATTTGAAAATTTTTTAAAACTTAATAAGATTTCAGTAATAAAAAAAATAGATTCAGTCTATTATATAAATTCTGGAATAGTTTTAAATAGTGAAGAATTTAAAACTGGTAAAATTATAGTACAGGATGCTTCATCATATTTAGCAGCAGTAAATTTAAAACCAGATTTTAAGGATTTAGTTTTAGATATCTGTGCAGCTCCCGGAGGAAAGACAGCTGTGCTTGCTGAAATTATGCAAAATAGTGGTGAGATAATAGCTCTTGATATACATCAGCATAAAATAAAGTTAATTGAAAGCAATATGAAAAAATTAGGTATAAATATAGTTAAACCAATAGTTATGGATGCAAGAAATGTCAATAAGCAAGGGAGAAAATTTGATAAAATACTTGTGGATGTACCTTGTAGTGGATATGGAGTAATAAGAAAAAAACCAGAAATTTTATATAATAAAAATAAGGAAAATATAGCGGAGCTTTCTGGATTGCAACTTGCCATTTTAAATGCAGCAGCTGATATTTTAAAAGACGGAGGCTCATTAATTTACAGCACTTGTACTATAGTAAATGAAGAAAATACTGAAAATATAAGAAAATTTTTAAATATGAGAAAGGATTTTAAAGTTGAAAAATTACATATCCCAGAAAATGTTGCTGGAGATTATGATGAATTTGGAGGCTTTTGTATAAACTATAAAGAAAAAATTCTGGATGGTTTTTATATGATAAAATTAAAAAAAGAAATTATGGAAGGAAAAAAATGCTAGAAGAATTAAAAGAAGCAAATGATTATATTTATAAAAAAATTCAAAAATATTCAAGATATGATGTTCAAATTTTAAAGGAGATTGAGGAAGATGCTAAATTAAACTCTATACCTATAGTAAGTAAAGAAGTGGCAGAGTATTTAAAATTTATTATAAAGAGCAATGAAAATATAAAAAATATTTTAGAAGTTGGAACAGCAACAGCATATTCTGGAATAACAATGTTAGCTGAAGTACAAAATAGAAATGGAAGGCTTACTACAATAGAGATTGATGAAACTAGATTTAATATAGCGAAAAAAAATTTTGAAAACTCAGAATTAAAAGGTGTAAAACAGATTCTGGGTGATGCAGTGGAAGAGATAAACAATTTAAATGAGAAATTTGATTTTATATTTATAGATGCAGCAAAAGGTCAATATAAAACTTTTTTTGAGGATTCATATAAACTTTTAAATGAAAAAGGAATGATTTTTATAGATAATATTTTATTTAGAGGGTATTTATATAAAGAACATCCTAAAAGATTTAAAACATTAGTTAAAAGGTTAGATGAGTTTATAGACTACCTCTATGAAAATTATAACTTT
Organism: Fusobacterium sp.; assembly: GCF_030528405.1. GTDB lineage: Bacteria > Fusobacteriota > Fusobacteriia > Fusobacteriales > Fusobacteriaceae > Fusobacterium. Next base: position 10,912 of record NZ_JAUMYY010000021.1, on the reverse strand, counting down.
GTTTTGCTACCTTTTTCAGATGGAGTTGGTATTGTATGGCGTTAAGTTAGGATTTTCTTTAAAAATGTTTGGAAATATAAAAATAAAAATTATTTCAGATAGTGAAAGTATAAATAAAGAAGGAGGAAATAATTTATGAAGAAATTAAATTTTATAAAAGTTAATCCTGCTGGAAATATTACTATACTTATTGATAAACTTAATATTAATGAAGAAGATATTATGACTATATCTGAGATACTTATGAAAGAGACAAGTTTACATGCAGAACAGGTAGGCTTTATAAAAGAGAGTCATTTACAGATGATGGGTGGAGAATTTTGTGGCAATGCAAGCAGAGCTTTTGCTTCTCTTTTAGCATTTAGGGACAAAAATTTTAAAGATCAAAAAAATTATTCCATAAGTTGTTCAGGTGTAAGGGAAACACTGGATGTGGATGTTAGAAGTGAAAGTGAAGAAAATAAATTTCTAGCAAAAATAAAAATGCCTAAATTTTTAAATATGAAAGAAATAAAATTTGAAAATGAAACTTTAATATTGGTTGAATTTTCAGGCATTCATCATTTTATTTATGAAGGAAAAGAAGATAAGAAAAAAGTAATTGATTTCGCCAGAAATTATTTGGAAGATAAAGAGTACTTAGCTTTAGGTTTAATGTTTTTCAATGAGAAAAAAATGGAGATGTTACCTTATGTATATGTTAAAGGTTTCTGTAAAGGAGTATGGGAAAACAGTTGCGCTTCTGGAACAACAGCTCTAGGCTTCTATTTAAAAAAATACAAAAAAATTGAAAAGGCTAAAATTATTCAACCTAATGGCTGGTTGGAATTTTCATTTGATGAAGAAAATATTTATATAGATGGTCCAGTCGAAATTGTAGCAGAGGGAAAGGTTTATATTTGAGGGGGAAATTATCATTTATCATTTCATTGCTTATTTTTAAAATTTATGAAACCTTGAAAAAGAAAGGAGTTGAGAATAATTAATATATTAGAACAATTTACAGAAGAATATATAGATGACTTAAATGTAAGAATGACACATCATTCTAATGCAATTGAAGGAAATACATTGACATTAAATGAAACTGCAAGTATTATTTTAGATGATACCATTCCTAATGCAATGTCTAAAAGAGAATTTTTAGAAGTTTTAAATCATTCAGATGCTTTAAAGTTTTTATTGACCGAACTACAGAATAGAAAGGTTGATATTTATTTAATAAAAGAAATTAATAAAATCTTATTAAATAGATTAAATCATAATGCTGGAAAATTTAAGACTGATTATAATTATATAAGGGGAGCAAATTTTGAAACTGCTAGTCCAAGTGAAACTCCATATAAAGTCAAAGAATGGTTTGAAAATATGGAATATCAATTAAAAAATTCTAGCTCTGGCAGTGAAAAATTAAAAATAATACTTGAAAATCATATAAAATTTGAAAGAATACATCCATTTTCTGATGGAAATGGAAGAACAGGAAGATTAATAATGCTTGCTTTAATGTTAGAAAATAACTTAACTCCTTTTGTGATCACAATAGAAGATAGAGCAAAATATATGGATATTCTAAGAAATCAAGATATTGAAAACTTTGTAAATTTAGTGGAACCATTGATGGAAGAAGAAAAAAAGAGAATTTTAGCTTTTAAAAATTCATCAAATTTGCAGATATAAATATGTTAAAATTAAAGTATTACATTTTGAGAGAGATTCAAAGTCTTGACCTATTAACATTTAAAAGTATAGAAGTAAAGCACACACTTTTAGAAGATTAGAACATAATTAGCTTGTTTTGAACTGCACCCAAAATCTTGGACACAAGATTGGGGGTGCAGTTCATGTAATATTTTTACAACAGCTTCTTTGATTTATATATCAGTGTTAATTTCAGTTCTTATATAAATTTTAAAATCAGGATACACTTTTTTTACAGCTTCTTTAATTTCACTATGAAGTTTTCTTTTATCAGAAACTGAAAAATCAAGAATTATATCAAAACGTATAGTTTTTAAATCAAGGTCAACATAAAAAGCATGAAATTGTAAAACTCCATCAAAGTTCATAGCAATTTTTAAAATATTAAGATGCATTTCAGCTATTTCAGGATTTTTAGTATTTATTGAGTAAATACTTATTCCTGTTAGAAATATTCCATATTTTGCAAGTATATTATCAACAATATTTCTTTCAAGCACATCTATTTTATCTGCAGTCATGGTATCAGGGACTTCAATATGAACTGAACCTATATATTTTTTAGGACCATAATTATGTAGAATCAGTTCATAAACTCCTGTAATACCATGATCTTCACAGATGGTTTTTTTGATTTTATTTATAAGTGTTTTGTCAACTCGCTTTCCTAATATTTCATCAATTGACTCCATAAGAATTTTAATTCCAGATTTTATGATAATAAAAGAAATCAAAGCTCCAACATAGGCTTCAAGAGATATTTTATAAACTATAAAAATTAAAGCTGATGCTAAAACGGAAGTAGAAATTAATGCATCTACTAAAGCATCAGTTCCAGATGCAGTAAGAGCCTGTGATTCAACTTTTCTTCCTATTCTTTTTGTATATAGCCCTAAGATAATTTTTATAATTATAGAAATAGAAATTATAAAAATCGAAACATTACTATATTCTGCAAATTTAGGAGTGATAATTTTTTTAATTGATTCAATAAGTGAGGTAATACCAGCATACAGTATAATAGAAGCTACAATCATTGCACTTAGATATTCCCCTCTTCCATGACCTAGAGGGTGCTCTTTGTCAGCTTTCTTTTCAGATAACTTAGATCCTATAATTGTTACACTTGAAGATAAAACATCACTTAGATTGTTTACTGCATCAAGAATAATAGCAATAGAATTTGTAAAAAAACCAATACTTGCTTTAAGAATTACTAAAAGTATATTAGTTACAATACCAATAATACTCGTCTTAATAATGATATTACTTCGTAGCTTATTTTGCACATCTATAATGTTCATAAAAGGCTCCTTATATTAAAATATGTTTTTATATTTTAACATAAATTTATAATTGATATAAGTTCTTTTTTTAGATACTATTTTTTATTTTTTTCCATTATGAAGTTATCATATTTATCTGGAAAATATTTTTTTATAAGTTCTGCATAGAAATCACTTTCTTTTATTTCTAAGATTGCTTTTGAAAACTCTTCTGCTAGTTCTTTGTCGGCTTTTCTAAAAGCTATTGAGGCACCAGGCTTTGAATCGTCTATCATATCAATTTTTTTTATTTTATTCATAGTTTTTAAATATTCAACTCCAGTATTTTCAGCTACAATGACAGAATCAACTTTTTGGTTTTGTAAATCCATTAAAGCGGCAGTAAAACTACTATATAGTTTTGGAATAGCTCCAATATCTTTAGCAAAGCCTTCCTGTATACTTCCTATTTGAACACCTACAGTTTTATCTTTTAACTCTTGCTTAGATGAAAAATTACTATTTTCATTTACAAGAACCAGATGTCCAGACTTAAAAAAAAGATAAGGAATAGAAAATGAGGCAGCCTTTTTTCGCTCTTCAGTTGCAGACATACCAGCTATAACAGCATCTATTTTTTTCAATTGTAAAGAAGTTAGAAGCCCATCAAAATTCATATCTACCCATTTAATTTCATAGCCAAGCTTTTCTCCAAGTTTATTCATTAAATCAATATCAAAACCTACTATTTTATCCCCTTCAAGATATTCATATGGTTTAAATTCAGCGTTTGTTCCAACATAGAGTTTTTTAGCAGAAAGAGATAAACTAGATAGAATAAGCATAAATATGACAATAATTTTTTTCATAATATTAACCTCCACTTTTATTTTTTAGTATTTTTGAATTCTTCCTTTATTTCATTTAAAAGTTTTTTATCATTAAACAGTTCTAGTGCAGTAAGGGTCATAGCAAAACTTGCTTCCTTCATTCCCTTGTATGCTTCCTCTTTTATAGTTGCAGATGCAAATTCCACACTATGACCAATCAGATGTTCTGTAGTCAATGGGAAATATGGATGAATAGCTGGGCAACAATGGCTAACATCTCCCATATCAGTAGAACCGTGTCCTTCCTTATCTCTTATATCACTTACTCCTAAAATTTTTAAGTTTTTTTCATAAGTTTCAGAAAGTTTCTTATTTGTTACTAAATTAGCAAAACTTGTTTCATAGTTTGTGATTTCAAGAGTAGTTCCAGTTGCTAAAGCGGCACCTTTTGCACAATTTTTAACTCTCTCTACCAGTTTTTTTAAATAATCTAAAGATTTTGCCCTCACATAAAAATTAGCTACAGCTAAGTCTGGAATTACATTTGCAGCTTCTCCACCCTTTGTTATTATTCCATGTATTCGAGCAGTTTCTAAGGTTTGTTGTCTTAAAGCATTGATGGAATTAAATAGTGTTAGCACACCGTCAAGAGCATTTATTCCTTCATGTGGGGCACTTGCAGCATGGGATGTTTTTCCTTTAAAAGTGAACTGCAAGGCTTCCATTGCTTGTGAAATACCGCTTCTATAATGAGCTTCTCCTGATGGATGAACAGCCATAGCTATATCAATATCATTAAATACTCCTTTTTGAGCCATTTCTACTTTAGCACCATTAGTTTCTTCTGCAGGGGTACCAATTACTAAAACTTCACCTTCCATATCTTCCATTAAATCTTTGATAAGTATTCCTGTTGCAACACTTGTAACTCCAAAGATATTATGTCCACAACCATGACCTATACCTGGAAGAGCATCATATTCAGCAAGTATAGCTATTCGTGGTCCTGAATTTCCTTTTTTAAATGAAGCCTGAAATGCAGTTTCTAAACCAGCAAAATTTTTTGTTACATTAAACCCGTGTTTTTTAAGTATGGCTGTATGAGCAGCACAGGCTTTAAATTCTTGTAAACCCAGTTCAGGATTTTTATAGAGATACTCATTTAATTCAATAAACTCATTCCTGTATTTTTCAAAAAGTTCCGACAGTCTTTCTTTTAAGTTTTTTTCTTTTAATTCCTTCATTGCTAAGCCTCCTTAATTTTAAAAAGTATTTAAATAAAAAAAACTACGATATAACATTATGCTGCTATACTGTAGTTTTCTAAAAAATATAAAAATATTAAATAAAAAATTAGTTGAATTTAAAAATTAAAGATAGAAAATACCTTTAGCATACAAAATGGATAAAATATTAAATTTTTTTATAAAATTTACTAGCCTTATCCTTAGTTTACTAAAGAACATTTTCTTACCTCCCTATAGAAATTTATTTCTGCAAATATAACATATAAAAAAAAGATTGTCAAATATTTTTTTATAAATCCAAATCATATGAAGCACCAACAGAAATACTATTATTATTCATATTATTGGTAGAAGATGAGAATTTAGTATTCAATTTAAGCCTATCTGTTGGAGCATACCCAACTCCTACCGCTACAGCTTGAGAACTTGAAGAATTTCCGACTCCAGCTCCCAATCTTATTTTTTTAGCAGGAGTACTCCCTAAATCTATTGCTCCCATAGCAGAACCAAGAGCAGTTACTCTATTAGATCTGTCGTTTATTTCTTCAAATCTATTTTGTTTTTTTGTTTTTTCTCTATCTTCATATTTTTTATTTTTATTTATTTTATTTTCATTAATCTTTTCTTTTTTTTGAGTACTTAATAAATGTTCTTTTCTTTCATCAATAATAAGAGAGGAATTTTTAGAAGAAAGATCAGGTGAATGTTGAATATCCTGTTGCCCTATAATATTTGTTTTATCTTCACTGTCATTTATTTGTATATTTTCATCTATAACTTCATTTTCCTTTTCAATATTATTAATATTATTTTTTGATTCTGCAAATATTTCTTCATGAATTTCTTCCATTGTAGATATTTCTTTAATTATATTATATTTAGGTTCTTGAGATAAAACTATGGAAGAATTTAATAGAAAAAATATAAAAAAATGTTTAATGATTTTTTTTAATATTGATTTCATAGTCTCACCCTATTCCATTGTTTTACATTTATTTAAATGAATTTTTAGAGCATCTAAAGATATTTTAATTTCCTTAAGTGAATAAATAAGCGATGTAATCATAAGTATTAGACTTATTACAAAAGCTAATATTCCAAGCAGGTTTATATTAAAAAAGACGAAAAACATAGAAACTACACACAGGAGCAAGCTAGAAACTCCTAAATATTGCATTCTCTTAATATATAACATTCTCAAATTAAGATTAGCTATTTGTTCCAAATGGGCTGAATTATTAGTACATGGATCCATCTGTCTTATGAGAGCTGCAAGAGCTAAAAATCTATTTGTATATGCTAAAAGTAGTAAAGAAACAGAAGGAAACATTACAGCTGGTGTTGTTATATCTAAAGTTAAAATCATTAAAAAATCCTTTCTAATTTAATTATAAAAATTTATTTTATAAATTATATCATACTAGAGAAAAACTTAAAAATATTTTTAAATACAGATCAAAATTTTATATCTTTATTACTATAGAATAAGTAAAAAACTAAATTAATGCACATTTATTATAAAAAATAAGTTGCTTTTTTTCTTTTATTTATTTATAATAAAACTAAATAGAGAATATTTATAAAAAATAATGTACATTTAAATTAGAGGGGAAGGTGTTTTTTTTATGAAAAATTATAAGGTTGAAAATTTAGAAGCATCTAATTTTGGGAAAATTTATTATGATTTATCTCCTGCTGAATTGGTTGAGAAAGCTCTTGAAAGAAAGGAGGGGATTTTATCTGATACAGGTGCATTCATAATAACAACTGGAAAGTATACAGGTCGTTCCCCAGATGATAAATTTATTGTAGACAGTCCAGATGTACATCAATATATTGGATGGGGAGATGTAAATCATCCTATAGAAAGAGAAATATTCTGTAAATTATATGAAAGAGCTTTAGCATATTTACAAAATAGAGAAGTTTTTGTTTTCAACGGTCTTGCAGGTGCAGATAAAAAATATCAAAAAAAATTTCGTTTTATAAATGAATATGCAAGTCAAAATTTATTTATACATCAACTTTTAATTCGTCCAAATGAGGAAGAGTTAAAAAATTATGGAGAAGCTGATTTTACCATATTATCTGTTCCAGGATTTAAATGTATCCCAGAAGTAGATGGAGTAAATTCAGAAGTCGCTATTATAATTGATTTTGAAGCTAAATTAGGTATAATTTGTGGAACTTCATATTCAGGAGAACTAAAAAAGATGGTTTTCTCCATTATGAATTATTTAATGCCACATGAAGGAGTACTACCTATGCACTGTTCTGCCAATATGGATCCAGTGACTAAGAAAACTGCAATTTTCTTTGGTTTATCTGGAACAGGAAAAACAACATTATCAGCAGACCCTAATAGGAAATTGATTGGAGATGACGAGCATGGCTGGTCAGAAGAAGGAATTTTTAATTTTGAAGGTGGTTGTTATGCAAAATGTATAAATTTAAATCCAGAAACTGAACCAGATATATATAATGCTATAAAATTTGGAAGTATAGTAGAAAATGTTGTAGTAAATGAAAAAACGAGGGAAATAGACTATGCGGATAATAGTTTAACTCAAAATACTAGAGTTGCCTATCCTTTGCACTATATAAATAATGCACAATATCCAAGTGTTGGAGGTAAACCAAGTGTAATTATATTTTTAATGGCTGATTCATTTGGAGTATTACCTCCAGTTGCAAAATTGACAAAGGAAGCCGCAATGTATCATTTTATTACTGGTTTTACAGCTAAGCTTGCAGGGACAGAGCGTGGAGTAAAAGAACCTATTCCTACTTTTTCAACTTGTTTTGGTGAGCCTTTTATGCCTATGGATCCAGCAGTTTATGCGAAAATGTTAGGAGAGAAAATTGAAAAGTATAACACACAAGTTTACTTGATAAATACTGGGTGGACAGGTGGAGCATACGGAACGGGAGAAAGAATGAATTTAAAATATACTCGTGCTATGGTAACAGCGGTTTTAAATGGTGCCCTTGAGAATGTTGAATATGAGCACCATACAATATTCAATGTTGAAATTCCAAAAGCTTGTCCTGAAGTTCCTAGTGAAATTTTAAACCCTATGAATACTTGGACTGATAAAGAAGCTTATATAGCAGCTGCAAAGGATTTAGCTAAAAAATTTGAAGATAATTTTGCAAAAAAATATCCTAATATGCCTAAAAATATTGTAAATGCAGGTCCAAAAGCAGAATAAAGAAAAAGGAGTTATTGCGAAACTGATGAAATTTTAAAACGCAATAGCTCCTTTTAATTAAGTATATAAACTATTGATTTTTAAAGAAAAATATTGTAGAATTAAGTGGGTAATTAAATAAAGAAGAGAGGTAAAAATAAATATGACTATCTATAAAAGAGGTATTTTTAGTATGCTTTTTGCGTTAGTATCAGTGCATTTTGCAGCAGTAATAATAGCTGTTATTGTTAATTATTTCTTGTCACAATTCTTGTCAATTATAATAGCACTTATTGTGTATATTATAATGATGTATATAGTTATTTTTTCAGAAAATATTAAATTTATTGTGGATGAAGATAAAAAAACATTACAGTATTTTGAAAATGGTAAGTTAATGAAGGAATACAATTTGGTAGGGGCAAAGTTGGGATATAATATAACTACTAAGAGAAATCAAGGAGCAACAAAGATAGACTTGCAAATAGATAATGATGTAATACACTGTGAACCTTTGGGACAAATGAAATTTAATATGATGTATGCACAATTAGAAAGTTTAGCAGAAGTGGAGCCAATAAAATTGAAAGTAAGTAATATAGAAAAATAAAAATTAAAATGGAGGAAAGTTATGGATTTTAACAAACTATTTATTATTTATCCCTTAATGCTAGTACTTGTGGCTATATTTTGGTTTTTTAGCTCTAGGAGAAATAAAAGCAAACAGGAAGATTATGCAGCAAAGTTTTTAAAAAGATTTCCTAATGCAGTAAAAATTTATACACAAAGAAGTGGAGGCTTTATAGTATCTTATAATTTACAAATTTATTCTGTAAACGATGAATTGCCTGCAGCCTTTTCAGATGAACAAGGTTCAGGTTTTTATTGTAAAACTGGTAAAAATATAATAGAAGTTGAATATTCAACAACAAGACCAGGAGTTATATATAGAACTGTAACTAAGAGCACTGGTGCAACAAAGATTGAAGTTGAAACAAAAGCTGGAGAAAATTACTTTTTTTATTTTGATAAAGATACTAATAGCTTTAAGTTAGATATTAAATAATATAAAAAAGTTTAGGGGCTATTGCAAGCTTAATTTGAAGTGCAATGCCCCTTTTTAATATTTTTAAAAAATTAAATTATTATTTTTCATACATCATATTGATTTCTAAAAATTCTCTTACATTTTTTATAAAGTCTCTAATTATTTCTTCATCAGTTCTTGTATCTGAATTTTCTTCAGTTCTTGTTATAGAAAGGTTTCCATTTTCTATATTTGTTTTTATTAAATTTTCAATTTCCTTGTCACTTCTTTCTCCATTAAATAGAGTCATAATGCTTAATTCAGTTTTACTTACATTAGTGACTAAACCAGAAAAATTAGAGAATGAAATCATAGGATTTTCAGCGCTTAAAGCATATTCAACATACTTTCTATACTTTTCGCTTAACTTTAATTTTTTAGGCTTATAAATTTCTATTTTTTCAGAGAAAAATTCTATAGTTTTAGAATAAATCAACTGCATAATTCTTTGATAAAAATTTTCATCTGTATTTAGTTTCTTTGCTAAGCTTTCAATAGAAATTGTATTAGGGAAAGCAACATTAAGATTTTCTATAATTTCATTTAATTCATCAACTAAAACATTTCCTTCTCTTATATATTTTCCTTCTTCATTTTTTTGAAAGTATCCCCTAATATTTAATTTATTTAAACTGTCAATTTTAACCATCTTAGTTAAGTTAATCTTTTCTTTATTTTTCAGATGAGTGACAATACTAACTCTAAATTGTCTATTTAAAAGATAGTCATAATATTGTTCTCTAACTATATGATCTCCAGCACATTCATTTTCAACAGATATTTCAACTTGAGGATCTGAGAAAATAGGGAAAGATCTACTTATATCTGAATCAACTACATGGAAAAGGTCATACTTTAATAATTTTTTATTGAAATCATATAAGTATAAAGGTGTATTACTAGCTTCAAAGTATTCGTGTAGAATATAATAGGCATCTTTTTCTTTTATGTCAGCAACCATAGCTTTTGTATATTCACTTAAAAATGAAAATTTTTCAAGAAATTCTATGGCTCCTTTTCCATATCTAACTTTTTCATAACTTTCTATTTGATTTCCATTTTTATTCAAGGATTCTATTCTGAATTGCATAATATCACGAAGTATATCAACATTTTTCCAACCAGGGTATGTGTTATACGAAATAACAGCAGAACCATTGTCAGAAAGTTGAGTTTTTATAATTTCTAAAATTTTATTTTGAACTTCTTCAATAACCCAACTGAATACTCCATGGCAGATAATATAATCAAATTTTCCATAGCTCTCGTCAAAATCCATAATATTTTTATGAATCAGCTTTATGTTATCCAAACCTAAAAATTTTATTATATTATTTCCTTCATTAACTTGAACCTCTGCAAGATCAATTCCAATTATTTCAGCATTTGGATGAGCAATGGCAAAAGGGATTATATTTCCACCAAATGAACATCCTATCTCTAGAATTCTTGCATTTTTTAGCTCAGGCGTTTCAAAGCCTAAAAGTTGTAGCACAGTTTTTTGTTTTTCTGGTAATGTGTAATAAAAGCTTTTTGACATATAAGGCACTTCATTATATTGTTTTTCAACAATTTTCACTTCATCCATTTT
>NZ_JAUMYY010000069.1 GCF_030528405.1 Fusobacterium sp. | reverse complement strand
AAAAATCACAATATATAGAAAAGTTCCTCTAAATATAACAATGTTGTTCCGAATAAAAAAATTAATAGAACAAAAAAAGTATGACTTGGTAGAAAGGTTAATTATAAATTACTTTGAACAAAATAGAGATTATTTTAAAACATTAAAAAAGGAAAGAGAAGAAGAAAATAAAATTGAATATCGAAAAGACTTTGATTCCCAAAAATTTATAAAATATTTTAAAAAAATAAGAGATAATCATAAAACTGATTGGCTTGATAATCTAATCTTATTCTATAAATATGATGAACAAAGAATTCAAAAAAAAGAAATCAATAAATATTGGAAAAATTTTAAGGAAGTTGTAAAATTTAATGAAGGAGAATAACAATGAATAAAATTGAATACGTAATAGAAACATATTCTAATTGTTTAATTGGCAATCAAACAGAAAGTTTTTCAATTGGTGGAGTGGATCAGGCTACAACTATTGATGAAAAAGGAAATCCAATGATTCATGCTTCATCAATAAAAGGTGCTTTACGAAATATGGTTAGAGAAGAAGATAATAAAATGAAAAAAACAAAGGAGTTAATGAAAAAAATTCTAGAAGATATAAAAAATAAGTATGAGCAGCTAGAGAAAGATGTTCAACAAATTGATGCAGTAAGAAAAATAATAAAAAAAATAGATTCTCTTTGTAATGAACCTATAAAAGCTGAGTATATTTTTGGTATAGAAGGGATCAATAATATGCCTAGGATTTTTTTCTCAGATTTACGATTAAGCAATCCAAAAGAAAGAAATGAGTATTTTGCTATTGATGTAAAAAATGTGTTAGAGGAAAAAGAAAATGAAATAATTTCAAGACCACGAACATATAAAGTTTTAAGACCTGGTGTGAAGTTAAAAGGATATATTTCATTTCAAGGTTTTGAAAAATATAATAAATTATTAGAGGAATCTGTTAAAGAATTAAAAGATATACTTTTGCTTTTTAATGAAGGAGTTTATGGCTTGGGAAACTCAAAATCAAGAGGTTACGGACAAGTAAAAGTTTTAGAAAGAGATATTATCTTCAAATAGGAGGAAATAATGAGAAAATTTGAGATAAAATTAAGAGTAGAAGGAGCTATAACATTATTGCCAGATTCTCAAAAATTGTTTGGTTATCTAATGAATAAATTAAGTGAATGTTTTTCTAAAAATGAAATTGAAAATTTCATTAATGATATTGTAGGAAAATGTATGATATCAAATTTGATACCAAGTGGATACTTACCAACTCCAAAGATTTATTTGACAAGATTAATAAAAGAAAGAAAAAAATGTAAGGAAGCAGAGAAAAATAATATTTGTGTAAATAATGATTTAGATGATTTGAAAAAATTAATGGAAGAATTAAAAGAATTAAAGAAAAATAAGGTTAAAGAAAAAACAGAAAAGATAGAAGAAATAGAAATAATAAAGAGAGAAATGGTAAAAAAAGCAGAAAAAGCTGAATCTTTTTCGAGCAAAGCAATTTATGAAACTTTAAAAAAAATAGAATATATAAAAAAAGAAGATTTGCCTAAATTGATTCAAAGAATTGAGATGGAAGAAGAGTTCTCAACAAATTTACTCAAAGAGTATGATTATATAATAAAAAATCAAAAATATATACAAAAATTTAAATTAGAAAGTCAAATAAGAAAAATTCCAGGCTTTCCCAATATCTCATATTCTTTGCCAATTGTTGAGTATAAGAATAAAAAAAATGATTTTCAAAAGGATTTCACTTTTTTTGTAATAACAGAAGAAAATTCAATTTTAGCTAATTTATTATGTAATTTAAAAAAAGATATAAAAAATTTATGGATGATTGGTCCAAAAGCAAGTAGTGGTTATAATTGCTATTCTTTAGAAGAAATAATAGAATCAGAATACAAAGAACCTTCAAGTGAAACTGGACCTTATATAAATTTAGGAATGCTCCTACCTCAAGAAAATAGTATTTTTTGGGAAAAGTCACAAATAGACATTTATTCATCAGACAGAAGACCTTATGAATTAGGAGATCACACACCTAAAGTAATTAGTTTCATTAACATAGGAAGTATTTTAGTATGTGAAGAAAAGAAACCTTATAAGATAGGAAAATCAATAAAAAATAAATATAATAAATTACATTCTAATGCTATAGTTTTTGGTAACTCTTATCTAGAAAATTTGGAGGTTTAAAGCATGAAAAAATATAAGCTTACTTTAAGTACTATTTCACCTATTATACTTTCTCCAAGGATGCAAGGAGCAATGTATAATGAAATTGATTATAAAAAAGACGAGGCAGAAAGTAATTATGAAATTATTTATCCATTTTACAGTTATGATAACCGGTATAATAAAATCAATAAAAAATATTGTAAAGCAAAAGATTATTATATACCAGCTTCTTCTTTAAAAGGGGCATTACAACTAGAAAAAATAATAAAAATGACCGAAGATATAACTGAAGAAGGTGTAGAAACAGAGTTTAACAGAGAAGAAAAAAGGATTATGAATATTGGGAAATATTTTATTTGTAGGGACATTATGGTAGATTCAGATTATATAGAATTAAGAAATTTACAAAAATATCAATATTTATATCAAAATAAAGAAGGAAAAAAAGAACCTAAACTAGAAAATTTTTTTCCAAAAGTTGGAGTTGAAATGTTAAAAAATAACATAGAATTATTTGGTGAAATTATAGTGAAAGAATTAGAAATAGACTGGCAAAAAAGTTTATCAAGTTTAAATAAAATTACCAAAATTAAGCTAAATAACAGTATAGAGGAAATTAATCAACTTGAAAAGATATATGAAGAAAAGCAAAAGGGGATTTTAGAAAAAAATTATAAAAAGGGACTTGAAAGACTTTTAAAAGTCAGAGAGAAATTGAAAGAAATTAAATGTGAAGTTGATAAAATTCCAAGTGCATGTCTGAAGGCTTATATTTTTCTGGGAGGTTTTAAAGGACTGTTACATAGTTTATCAGATAAAGTTGAGAAACCAAAAATTAATTCAACTTCATTTTTTATAGATAGCAAAAGTAATTTTCTATATGGTTTGGTAACAGTAGAGATAAGTGAATATAGAGAAATATAAAAATATTTCTTGTAAGAAGGGGCGTATATTATGGCACAAGTCTTGAAAGAAGAAATTAGAAATAAAATATTAATTGCAGCAGAAACAATTTTTTATGAAAAAGACTATAAAAGAGCTAAATTAACTGATATTGCTAATAAAACTGTTACTTCAGTTGCACTTATTTATTCATATTTTAAAAATAAAACCTCTTTGCTTGATGAAATAGTAAGAGGTATACTCAATAAAATTATCAAAATAATGGAAGAAGAAGAAAAACTTGAGGTAGGTAGTGCTCTTGAGAGATTTAATCAAGGAAGCGCAAAATATTTACTTGACATACTAAAAGATAGAATTAGACTCAAAATCTTGATTGATAAAAGCGTGGGAACCAAACATGAAGAGGCAAAAGATATTTGGGTGAGTAGATTAGAAACTTATATAGAAGAAGGACTAAAATGCTATTCAAATAATAATCCTA
>NZ_JAUMYY010000020.1 GCF_030528405.1 Fusobacterium sp. | reverse complement strand
AAATAGATAGAATAAAAGCAAAATACAATATTTTTCCAGAAGTTGCTCTAATCTTAGTAGGAGAAGATCCAGCTTCTAAAGTATATATAAATTCTCAAATAAAGTCATGCAAAGATTTAGGAATAGAAGCCAAGGCTTATCTTTTTGAAAATGATGTAACAGAAAAAACATTACTGGAATTAATAGATAGATTGAATAATGCCCCTTTAGTGGATGGTATAATGTTAAATTTACCTCTGCCAAAACATATGAATGTTACAAAAATTTTGAATAAAATTAATTTAGTAAAAGATGTTGATGGCTTTAAAGCAGAAAATTTAGGATTGCTATTTCAAAATGATAGCCATTTTATAGCTCCGTCAACTCCAGCAGGCATAATGGAAATGATGAAAAGATATAAAATAGATTTAAGTGGAAAAGATGTTGTGGTTATAGGAAGAAGTAATATAGTTGGAAAGCCAGTTGCAGCATTAGTTTTAAACTCTCACGGAACTGTTACTATTTGTAATAGTTATACTAAAAATTTACAGGAGAAAACAAAAAGTGCAGATATCTTAATAAGTGCAGTAGGAAAACCACAGTTTATAAAGGCGGATATGGTAAAAGAAGGTGCGGTAGTAATAGATGTAGGTATAAATAAAGTTGGAGATAGAATTGTAGGTGATGTAGACTTTGAAAATGTGGAAAAAAAAGTATCTTATATAACTCCAGTTCCTGGAGGTATTGGAGCACTCACAGTAGCTATGCTATTTTCAAATATTTTGAAAGCATTTAAAAGAAATAGAGGCATCTTGGAGGTAGAATGAAAAAAGAAGAAAAAAAAGAATTTTATATAGTAGACAGAAGAATTTTACCTAAATCTGTTCAAAATGTTATTAAGGTAAATGAGTTAATTCATAAAATGAAAATATCGAAGTATGAAGCTATAAAGAGAATAGGAATTAGTAGAAGTACATATTATAAGTATAAAGATTTTATAAAACCTTTTTTTGAAAGTGGAGGAGATAAAATTTATAGCATGCATTTAACTATAACGGATAGAACAGGTATGTTATCAGATGTTTTAGATATTATTGCAAATGAAAATATAAATATACTAACAGTTGTACAAAATATGCCAATAGATGGTGAAGCAAAGACAACAATAGTTATAAAAACGACAGATGATATGCTAAAGAAAGTTGAGTTAATGTTGGAAAAAATGAGAAAAGTAAAAGGTGTAAAAGATATAAGAATGACTGGGAGTAATTAAAAAAATTTTTTAAAGTAATAAGGAAGGTGTATGGCTAATTGGACACGTATTTAAATGTGTTAATATTGGTGATTTTAATTTTATTATCTGGTTTTTTTTCAGCTTCTGAAACAGCTTTAACAGCTTATAGGAGCAATAGTTTAGAAAGATTGGATGAAGAAAAGAGTAGAAGGACTTATGATTTATTAAAAAAGTGGCTAAAAGATCCTAATGAGATGCTTACAGGATTGTTAATTGGAAATAATGTAGTAAATATATTAGCTTCTTCAATAGCAACTGTACTTGTAGTGAATCATTTTGGAAAGAATAGCTCTTCAGTTCTTCTAGCAACAGCTATAATGACTATAATGATTTTAATATTTGGAGAAATTACTCCTAAATTAATTGCAAGAAATAATAGTTCAGAAATAGCAGAAATAGTAGTTATTATAATTTATATTATGTCATTTATTTTAAAACCGATTATAGCTCTTCTTATGATAATATCTAAACTTATTGGAAGAATTTTAGGAATTAATTTAACTAGTTCTCAAATAATGATAACTGAGGAAGATATAATTTCTTTTGTAAATGTAGGAAATGCAGAAGGAATAATAGAAGAAGATGAAAAAGAAATGATACATTCTATTGTAACTTTAGGTGAAACAACTGCAAAAGAGGTTATGACACCAAGAACATCAATGCTTGCCTTTGAAGGAAATAAAACAATAAATGAGGTATGGGATGAAATAGTTGAAAATGGCTTTTCAAGAATACCTGTTTATAATGAAACTATAGATAATATCATAGGAATAATGTATGTAAAAGATTTAATGACTTATGTTAAAAGTGGAGACTTAGAAGTCCCAATAAATCAAATGGTTAGAACTACTTATTATGTTCCAGAAACTAAATCTATAATTGAAATCCTAAAAGAATTTAGAAGCTTACAAGTTCATATAGCTATTGTCCTTGATGAATATGGAGGAACTGTTGGTCTTGTGACAATAGAAGATTTAATAGAAGAAATAGTTGGAGAGATTAGAGATGAATATGACAATGAAGAAGAAGAATTCTTTAAAAAAATATCAGAAAATGAATATGAAGTGGATGCAATGATAGACATAGAAACATTAGATAAGGAATTGGATATAGATCTTCCTATATCAGAAGATTATGAAAGTCTAGGTGGGTTCGTAATTAAAGAGTTAGGTAGAATATGCAATGTTGGAGATGAGATAAAGGTAGATAATTTATATTTAAAAGTTTTAGAACTTGATAAAATGAGAGTTTCAAAAGTTTTAATAAAAATATTAGGAAAAGAACAAGAGGGAGAGTAAAATGAAAAAGCACTTTTATACAGGCTTAGTAGTAGTTTTACCATTACTTATAACTTTTTATATATTTAATTGGTTTCTAAAAACAGTTATAAAACTTATAAGTGGTACGGCACTTACAAAACTTATAAGATGGATATTGGATTTAATTTTTAGTGGTCATAGCTATGAAATCCCTTTCCAAATGATAACTTATATTACTTCTATAATATTAATACTATTTTTTATAACTTTGTTAGGATATACCACTAAAATTGTCTTTTTTTCAAAAATTATGAAATATTTTTTAAATTTTATAGAAAAAATTCCAATTATAAAATCTGTATACACAACAACAAAGCAGATAACAGGAATAATATACAACACAGAAGGAGAAGCTACTTATAAAAGAGTAGTAGCTATTGAATATCCTAGGAAGGGTTTATATGCTATAGGTTTTATGACTTCAGAAAAAAATAATATAGTGAGAGAAGCTTTTAACGAAACAGAAATTGCAAATGTTTTTATACCAACCTCGCCAAATCCAACCTCTGGAATGCTTATATGTGTTCCTAAAAATGAAGTGAAATTTTTGAATATAGATACAGAAACAGCCTTTAAATTAATAATTTCTGGTGGTTATGTAACAGAGGAAAGTATAAAGAAACTTAAAACTATTGAAAAAGAAGGAGAATAATTATGAAGAGACTAACTATATTTTTATTATTTACTCTTATAGCTTGTTCAAATAGTAAGAAAGAAGCAAATTATTATTTTATAAAAGGTCTCAATGAATATCAAAAAAATGAAAAAATAAAAGCCTTAGAAAATTATACCAAAGCGTATAATTTGGATAAAAATAATATAGAAATTAATAAAGAATTAGCATTTCTATATGCTGATTTTGGAGATATTGAAAAATCTAAAGAATATTATTTAAAAGCTTTAAAATTAAATCCCAATGATGAAAACATTTTAGAAAATTTATTAAATATTTTTTATAATGAAGGAGATATAGAAAATTTTTCAATATATTTAGAGCAACTTATAGATAAAAATAGTTTACTATATAAACATAGTCGAGCTAAATTGGAGTCAATAAAAAATAAATAAAAATTTTATAATAGAACGGAGATGAACATGGATTTAAAAAAATACGTAGCAAGAGTAGAAAATTATCCTAAGGAAGGAATAATATTTAGAGATATAACACCACTTATGAACTCTGGAGATGCTTTCAAGTACGCAACTGAAAAAATAGTTGAATTTGCTAAGGAAAAAAATATTGAATTAGTTGTAGGTCCTGAAGCAAGAGGTTTTATATTTGGTTGTCCAGTTTCTTACGCATTAGGAGTAGGTTTTGTTCCAGTGAGAAAACCTAAAAAACTACCTAGAGAGGTTATTGAACATTCTTATGATTTAGAATATGGTTCAAATACTTTATGCTTACATAAGGATGCTATAAAGCCTGGTCAAAAAGTTTTAATAGTAGATGACTTGTTAGCAACTGGTGGAACTGTTGAGGCAGCTGTAAAATTAGTTGAGAAATTAGGTGGCATTGTTTTAGGATTAGCATTTTTAATAGAATTGGAAGAATTAAAGGGGAGAGAAAAGTTAAAGGGGTATGATATACTAACCTTAATGAAATACTAAGGCAATCCTTTAGAAAGAAGGTTATATGAAAGAACATATAGATTACTATAATCAACTTGTGGAAGTAATTAAAAATAACCATTTAGAATTGGATTTAGAAAAGATAAAACTAGCACTTATTTTTGCAGAAGAATCTCATATTGGTCAATACAGAAAATCAGGTGATGATTATATAATGCATCCAGTTGAAGTTGCAAAAATTTTAATTGAACTAAAAATGGATACTGATACTATAGTTGCAGGAATTTTACATGATATTGTTGAAGATACTTTGATTTCAATAGCTGATATAAAATATAATTTTGGAGATATGGTTGCTGTTTTAGTAGATGGAGTAACAAAGCTTCAGACATTACCGAATGGAACTAAAAATCAATCAGAAAACATTAGGAAAATGATTCTGGCTATGGCAGAAAATATAAGAGTAATTATGATAAAGTTAGCTGATAGACTACATAATATGAGAACTCTTAAATTTATGAAAGAGGAAAAACAGCAAAGTATTTCAAAAGAAACTCTGGAAATATATGCACCACTTGCACATAGATTAGGTATGGCAAAAATAAAATCTGAACTAGAAGACACGGCTTTCTATTATTTACATAGAAAAGAATTTTTAGAAATAAAGGCTCTTGTTGACAATACTAAGACAGAAAGAAAGGACTATGTAGATGCCTTCATTCAAACTATGGTGAGAACATTATCTGAAGTTGGTATAAAGGCAGAAGTAAAAGGAAGATTTAAACATTTTTATAGTATCTATAAAAAAATGTATCAAAAAGGAAAAGAATTTGATGATATTTATGATCTAATGGGAGTAAGAGTAATAGTAAATACCAAAGAAGAATGTTATCATGTTTTAGGTATAGTGCACAGTAAATTTACTCCTGTACCAGGGAGATTTAAAGACTATATAGCAGTACCAAAATCTAATAATTACCAATCAATTCATACAACAATAGTTGGACCTTTAGCAAAATTTATTGAAATTCAAATTAGAACAAAAGAAATGGATGAAATCGCAGAAGAAGGTATAGCAGCTCATTGGAACTATAAAGAAAATAAAAAGTCTTCAAAAGATGATAATATATATGGTTGGTTGAGACATATAATAGAATTTCAAAATGAGTCTGATACTACAGAAGATTTTATAAGTTCTGTAACAGGAGATATTGACAGAGGAACAGTCTTCACCTTTTCACCTAAAGGAGATATTATCGAGTTACCTGTTGGAGCAACTGTTTTAGATTTTGCATTTATGGTTCATACTCAAGTAGGGTGTAGATATGTAGGTGCGAAAGTAAATAATAGAATGGTACCAATAGACCATAAATTAATAAGTGGAGATAAAGTTGAGATAATTACTTCAAAGAATTCTAAAGGCCCAAGTTTAGATTGGTTAGATGTGGTAGTTACAAATAGTGCTAAAAGTAAAATAAAAAAATTTCTAAAAGATGAAAATAAAATAAATGTAGTCAAAATGGGAAAAGATAGTCTTGAAAAAGAGCTTGGAAGACTCTCAATTTCTTTAAAAGAGGCAGAAGAAGATGAAATTATAAAAAAACATATGGAAAAGAACAATATTACTAATTTAGATGAGTTTTATTACCATGTAGGAGAAAAGAGAAGTAGACTAGAAGTTATAATAAATAAATTTAAAGCAAGAATAGAAAAAGAGAGAGTTGCATCTGTTTTAACTATAGAGGAAGTTCTGAAAAAACAAGAAGAAAGGCAGAAAAAAGGAAAGAGTGATTTTGGAATAGTTATAGATGGTATCAATAATACCCTTATTAGATTTGCCAAGTGCTGTACTCCATTACCTGGAGATGATATTGGAGGTTTTGTAACCAAATTGACAGGAATAACTGTTCATAGAAAAGATTGTAGCAATTTTAAAGCCATGACAGAAAAAGATCCAAGTAGAGAAATTTTAGTTAGTTGGGATAAAAAAATAATTGATACAAAGATTAATAAATATAATTTTAGCTTTGATGTAATAGTTAGAGATCGTTTAAATATGTTAATGGATATAGTTAATTTAATAGGAAATCATAAAATAAATATAACATCACTAAATTCAAATGAAATGAAAAGAAATGGAGAAAAATTAGTAAAAGTAAGAATATCTATAGAAATTAACAGTAAGCAAGAATATGACCATCTTTTAAATAATATCATGAAAATAAAAGATGTAATATCTGTAGAACGTTAGGAGAAGCGATGAAAAAATTACCTGTTACATATAAGTTAGAGGCAAAAGATAATAAAGCAAGGGCAGGAGTAATAACAACAGTTCATGGAAAAATAGAAACACCAGTTTTTATGCCCGTTGGAACACAAGCTAGTGTAAAAACTATGTCAAAAGAGGAACTTTTAGATATAGGAAGTGAAATTATACTAGGAAATACATATCATTTATATTTAAGACCGAACGATGAATTAATTTCAAGATTGGGTGGACTACATAAGTTTATGAATTGGGATAAACCTATTTTGACAGATAGTGGAGGGTTTCAAGTCTTTAGTTTGGGAGATTTAAGAAAGATAAAAGAAGAAGGTGTATATTTTAATTCACATATAGATGGTTCAAAGCACTTTATATCCCCAGAAAAATCTATAAATATTCAAAATAATTTAGGTTCAGATATAGTTATGCTTTTTGATGAATGCCCTCCAGGATTGTCTAGTAGAGAATATATATTGCCATCTATTGAAAGAACTACAAGATGGGCTAAAAGATGTATTGTAGCTCATAAAAATAAAGAAACTCAAGGATTATTTGCAATAATCCAAGGAGGAATTTATGAAGACTTGAGAGAAAAGAGCCTAAATGATTTAAAAGAAATGGATGAAAATTTTTCTGGTTATGCAATAGGAGGTTTAGCCGTAGGAGAACCAAGAGAAGATATGTATAGAATATTAAATCATATAGTTGAAAAATGCCCTGAAGAAAAACCACGATATTTAATGGGGGTGGGCGAGCCAGTAGATATGTTAAATGCGGTTGAAAGTGGAATCGATATGATGGACTGTGTTCAACCTACAAGACTTGCTAGACATGGGACAGTTTTCACTAAAGATGGAAGACTTGTTATAAAAAGTGCAAAATATTCAGAAGATACAAGACCTCTTGATGAAGAATGCGATTGTTATGTCTGTAAAAACTATAGCAGAGCTTATATAAGGCATTTAATAAAAGTTCAAGAAGTTTTAGGTTTAAGACTTACATCATATCATAACTTATATTTTTTAATAAAACTTATGAAAGATTCAAGGCAAGCTATAAAAGAAAGTAGATTTAAAGAATTTAAAGATAAATTTATAAAAAGATACGAAAAGAAATAAAAAGCTTAAAGGAGGGAGAAATGGAAGAAATAATAGACCTACTAGAACAAAATAGATTATCAGAGTTAAAGGAAATACTACTTAATGAAAATCCCATAGATATAGCTGATGTATTTGAAGAGTTTCCTAAAGAGAAGTGTCTGATAGTTTTTAAAATATTACCTAAAGATTTATCCTCAGAAGTATTTTCCTATCTGTCTCCTGAAAAACAACAAGAAGTTATAGAAAATATAACTGACGAAGAGATAAGATTTATCATGGATGAAATGTACTTAGATGACACGGTTGATTTTATCGAAGAAATGCCTGCAAATATAGTTGATAAAATATTAAAAAATACATCATCAGATAAGAGAAAGTTAATAAATCAAATGTTAAAATATCCAGACAATTCTGCAGGTTCTGTGATGACAGTTGAATATATATCTTTTAAAGGAAGTATTACAGTAAAACAGGCAATAGATTATTATAGACAAGTCGCAATTGAAAAAGAGGAAACTGATATTTGTTTCGTAACAGATAATAAAAGAAAATTGGTGGGATTAATATCATTAAAAACGTTAATTTTATCAAATGATGAATCACTAATTGAAGATGAAATGGAAACCAATATTATAAGTGTACAAACTAAAGATGACCAAGAGGAAATAGCTAGTTTATTTAGAAAATATGATATTACAACTATGCCTGTAGTTGATAACGAAAATAGATTAGTTGGAGTGATAACAGTAGATGATATAGTGGATGTTATAGATCAAGAAAATACAGAAGATTTTCAAAAAATGGCAGCTATGAATCCATCAGATCAAGAATATTTAAAAGAGTCTGTTTTTTCTCTAGCGAAACATAGAATAGTATGGCTTCTTGTTCTTATGTTATCTGCAACTTTCACAGGCTTTGTGATTAGAAGATATGAAGCAACTTTGCAGTCAGTGGTTATATTAGCTATGTTTATTCCTATGCTTATGGATACAGGAGGGAATGCAGGTTCTCAGTCATCTACACTTATAATTCGAGGTATAGCTCTAGAAGAAATAGAGTTTTCAGATATATTTAAGGTGATATGGAAAGAATTTAGAGTTAGTTTAATAGTAGGAATGATACTTTCAAGTTTTAATTTCATAAGGCTTTATTATTTTGAAAGAGTTGGATTTGGAATTTCTTTTGTAGTTTGTATAAGTCTTTTTGCAACAATTATAATGGCAAAAGTAATAGGTGGGGTTCTTCCTCTTGTAGCCAAGTCTTTGAAGATTGATCCAGCTATAATGGCTAGCCCTCTTATTACAACTATAGTTGATACAGCAGCTTTAATGGTTTACTTTAAATTAGCAGTGACATTTTTAAATATTTAAAAATTAGAAAGGTAAGTATATGGAAAAAAAAATAGAATTCTTAGAAAATTTTTATGAAATAAGAAATAAATCAGGAAAGGCTCATTTATTTCATAGTATTAATAAAGTTATAAATAGGATAGGAAGCGTAACAGAGTTAGAAAAAATATTTATAAGTAAAGATTACTTATCTTACTTGTCTGAGAAAATGTTTTCAGATGGGAATAAGTTAAAAGATTTTTTTAAAGGTAATAATTCACATATTAGACTGAGTCTTGTGAATGAATTTACTAAAGATTTTGATAGAGATATTGTAAAAGAGATAAAAGAAGATTTTTTGGAGTTAAAGAAATATAATTCTGAAATTTTTTCAGATGTTAGAACAAGAATTGAAAATATTGTGTCAAGTACAGATAAGAAAATAGAAGTTGAGGATTTAGTTTTATTTGAAAATTATCTTAAAAATTGGAAAAGTATGGAAAATAAAATAAGGAATTTTATTCCTGAGGAGTACTACAAACAAAAAGTCAGCTATTTTTATACATCTTTACTTTCTTATGTTAAATTTTTTGAAAAATACAATCAAAATTATGAACTAGCTATAAAATTTTTAGAGGTTAAAGATTAAAAACAAAGAATATAAAATTAGAACAAGACTGTTATTTAGTTTATCTAATATTAAACTATAGCAGTCTTTTATTTTAACTTTATAAATAAATTTGCTATAATAGTGAAAAATATTTTATATGGAGGTAAGAGTATGATATCAACAAAAACTAAAATTGGAAATTATGAGTTCAAAAATTGTTTTATGAATGCAGCAGGAGTATATTGTTATAATCGTGAAGAATTAGAAAAGATAATAGATTCAGAAGCTGGAAGTTTTGTAACAAAAACAGCGACATTAAATATTAGAGAAGGGAATCCAACTCCTCGTTATTATGATACAGATTTAGGATGTATAAATTCTATGGGCTTACCAAATTTAAGCTTTGATTATTATTTAGATTATTTAATTGAGCTACAGAAAACTATACCTGAAAGAACTTTCTTTTTTTCATTAGTTGGATTGTCACAGGAGGAAACTCATAGCCTTTTAAAAAGACTTCAAAAGAGTGAATTTAATGGATTAACAGAGCTAAATCTATCTTGCCCAAATGTACCAGGGAAACCTCAAATAGCATATGATTTGGAGACTACAGAAAAGCTATTAACAGAAATTTTCAAATATTTTAAAAAACCTTTGGGAATAAAGTTACCACCTTATTTTGATATGGTTCATTTTGATCAAGCAGCAGCAGTTTTTAATAAATTTCCTTTGACCTTTATTAATTGCGTAAATAGTATAGGAAATGGACTTGTTATAAATGATGAAACAGTAGTTATAAAGCCTAAAAATGGTTTTGGCGGTATAGGTGGAGAGTATATAAAACCAACTGCTCTTGCAAATGTACATGCTTTTTACCAAAGATTGAAGCCTTCTATTCAAATTATAGGGACAGGAGGAGTTTTAACAGGAAGAGATGCCTTTGAGCATATATTATGTGGTGCAAGTATGGTACAAATAGGAACAACATTACAAAAAGAAGGACCTGCAGTCTTTAAGAGAATAACCGAAGAATTAAAGACTATTATGAAAGAAAAGGGGTATAAAACTCTTGAAGATTTTAGAGGAAAATTAAAATATTTATAGAAAGGTTAAATATGGAAAAAGTGGAAAAACTTGAAGAAAAATTTTTAAATAATATAGGGAAGGTTCTTTGTGAGACAGTTATTCCTGAAATCCCTTTAAAAGAACTGGCAGAAATAGAGAGAAGTATTCAAAAAAAATTTCGTTCAGAACTATGGGCACCATTTATTCAGGCATTAAAAGAATTTAAAATGATAAATAACGGAGATAAAATAGCAGTAGCTATTTCAGGAGGGAAGGATAGTTTGCTCTTGGCAAAGCTCTTTCAAGAACTAAAAAGGGCTAGCAAAACTAATTTTGAGCTTGTATTTATTTCTATGAATCCTGGTTTTAATGAGGAAAATTTGAGAAAATTGGAAAAGAATTTAAAACATTTAAATATACCAGCAAAAATTTATAAGGATAATGTATTTAAAGTGGCAGAAAAAATTGCAAAAGATTATCCTTGTTATATGTGTGCAAAAATGAGAAGAGGAAGTCTTTATTCTAGAGCAGTTGAAATGGGTTGTAATAAATTAGCCTTAGGTCATCATTTTGATGATGTTGTAGAAACAACACTTATGAGTATGTTTTACATGGCAAAATTTGAAACTATGTTACCTAAGTTGAAAGCAGATAATTTTGATATGGAGCTTATAAGACCACTTTATTATGTAGAAGAGCAGTCAATTAAAAAATGGATAAGGGTCAATGGTTTATCACCAATGAACTGTGGTTGTACAGTTGCTGCAGGGAAAACATCTAGTAAGAGAAGAGAAACAAAAGAACTTTTGGCACTTCTTGAAAAAACTAGTCCTAGTATAAAAAAGAGTATAATGCAGTCAGCTAAAAATGTAAATTTAGAAAAAATTCTAGCATGGAAAATTAAGGGGGAGAAATTTTCATATTTAGACAATATTTAGTAAAATTTGAGGAGATTTTATGTGGTTTATATTTGCAATTTTATCTGCAATTTTTGCTGGAATAACTTCAATATTAGCAAAAATTGGAATAGAGGCTATGAACTCTAATTTAGCAACAGCTATTAGGACTGTTGTGGTTATGTTTATGGCATGGATCATAGTTTTTATAACAGGAACACAGTCAGCTATATTTGAAATTAGTAAAAAAAGTTGGGTTTTTTTAATTTTATCAGGAATGGCAACGGGATTTTCATGGCTATGTTATTATAAAGCATTGCAATTGGGAGAGGCTTCAAAAGTGGTACCAATAGATAAACTTAGTATAGTAATTAGTATAGTTTTAGCCTTTGTATTTTTAGGAGAACAGATTACAGTAAAGACTTTATTGGGCTGTTTCATGATTGTTTTTGGAACTTTCATAATGTTGTTTTAATAAAAAGGACCAATGTAAATTTATAATTAAATTACAAAGGTCCTTATTATTTACTTTTCAATTCCTTTTCTTGCAAAGACACCCTGTTTAAAATAATGTTTAATTTCTTTCATTTCAGTCACTAAATCAGCTAGATCAATTATTTCATCAGGAGCATTTCTGCCTGTTAATATTAATTCTGTCTGTTCAGGCTTATTTCTGATTAAAAACTTTATCTCTTCAAGACTTACTAAATCAAACTTAAGAGCTCCAAAAATTTCATCAGCAATGACTATATCGTAATTTTTGCTCAATAAAGCATTTTTAAGACTTTCATAGCCCTCTCTCATAAGTTTTATATCTTCATCGGTGACAAACTCTTTCTTTCTTATAAAGACTCCTCGCCCATACCTTTCATGCTTTACTGTGGCAAAACTTGCAATGGTTTTAATTTCACCATAATCAGTCCCCTTTAAAAATTGACAGAAAAAAATTTTAAAATTATTTCCGACAGCTCTTGTAATAAGACCTAAAGCGGCTGTAGTTTTTCCTTTACCATTTCCAGTATATATTTGTATATAGCCTTTTTTCATATTTCACCATCTTTCAATTGAGTTCTCTTGTTACATTATTAATCCATTTTTTACTTTTAAATCTCCAAAGACCAAAAGGAAGTTTTACTATTTCATCAGACATAATTAGAAAATAGACGAATTTTATAGGTAATTTTAAATAGAAAGCTGCGATAGCAGAAATTATAATAGACCAGCCCCAAAGAGAAATAGCATCTAAATAAAGTGCATATTTTGTATCTCCTCCAGCTCTAAAAACACCTACTATGAGCGTGACATTTAATCCCTGAAATAGAATGTAATAAAGTAAAATTTTAAGAGAGAATGCTAAATATTCTCTAATCTCATCAGTCATAGCATAGTTTTTCATAATGAAAGGACTTATGAAAAAAATTAAGAAAGCCCCTATCAAGCTGAAAATAAAAGTTGTATACAAGAGGTTTCGCGCATAAATTTCAGCAGTTTTATAGTTATGTGAACCAATTTCTTTACCAACCATTATGGCAGTTGTATTTGCTAATCCAAAACCAACAACCATTGCTAGTTGTCTGACAACTCCAGTTATAGAATTAGCGGCTATGATAGCTGTACCTAATCTACCTAAAATAGCTACACTAGCTGCAACACCAGCACTCCATAAAACTTCGTTTAATATGGTAGGAGTGGCAAACTTGAAAAAATCTTTTTTTAAAAATAAGTCTTGATTCAGAATATATTTTATCTTCAATTTGACTGTATTATTTTTTAAATTGTAGTAAAGAGCTATTAAAAGTTCAATAAATTTCGCAACTAGTGTACCAACAGCAGCACCTTCTATTCCTAGTTTAGGTAACCCAAAATTTCCAAAAATTAGAGCATAATTAATTATAAAATTAACAATTAAAGATATAGCATAGATGACAGTAGAAATTAAAACATTTTCTACGCTCCTTATCATTACAAGATAAACTACAGAAATAGATGAACTTAAATATGAAAAACTAACTATTCTTAAATACTTAGTTCCTTCCTCTATTATAGAGAAATCATTTGTAAATATTCTCATAGTATATTTAGGAAAGAAAAAAGCTAGACTAAAAAAAAGAAAACTTAGTATAAAAGATAACTTAATAGCAATACCCATTATTTTTTCTATGGATTTAAGATCTTTTTTTCCCCAATATTGTGCAGTGAGAACAGTAGCGCCAGAACCTATTCCAAATAATAAAAGGATAAGTATAAATTGAATCTGACTTGCAAGAGAAGCAGCAGAGAGTGCAATTTCATTTAACTTACCAAGCATAATAACATCTGTACTAACTACTCCAACATTTATGAGATTTTGCAAAGCCATTGGAATAGTTAGAGCAAACATAGTTTTAAAAAAAGATTTGGATTTACTCATTTCTAGGTTTTCCTTGTTTTTTCTGCAGAAGAACAGTGCAATATGATTTTACACCTTCTTCACTTCCAGTGAATCCTAAATTTTCTTCAGTTTTTGCTTTGACATTTATTAAGTCAATCTCAATTTGTAAAATTTTTGCTATACTTTTTCTAATATCATCTATATAAGGTCTTAATTTAGGCTTTTGAATAACGATTATAGAGTCAATATTTACAATCTCATAACCTTTTTCTAACATTATATTATTTATTTTCTCTAAAAGGATTGAACTTTTTATATCTTTAAAATTTTCATCATTATCTGGAAAATGTAATCCTATATCTCCTAAACAAAGGGCACCAATTATAGCATCAGTTATTGCATGTAATAGTACATCCCCATCTGAATGTCCTAAAACCCCTCTTGTATGAGGCACTTCAAAGCCTCCTAACATCAATTTTCTTCCTTCAACAAGTCTGTGTACATCATATCCATTACCTATTCTTAACATATTTCTTCTCCATTATAATAAATATTTCTGTATGTTTCCAAAAGCTCATCAGTAGTAATTGTAGAAGTTCCGACCTTAGCAACAACAACTCCACCAGCGGCATTTGCAATTTTTGCAGCTTCTTCCCAAGTAGCACCAGCAGCTTTTGCCAAAGTAAATACGGAGATTACAGTATCTCCAGCTCCAGTCACATCATAAACTTCTTTTGCATAGGTAGGAATATTGTGTATATTTTCATCATAGAGAGTCATTCCTTCTTCACTTCTAGTTATAAGTACAGTTTCAAAATTAAATTTTTCCTTTAATTCTTTTCCTATTATATCAATATTAACTTGAAAAGATTTTTTAGCAGCCAAGTATGCTTCTTTTTTATTTGGCGTGATAGACGAAGCTCCGATAAAATTTTTTATATTTTTTGGTTTGGGATCAACAGTTACAATTATATTATTTTTTTTACAAAGCTCTATAATTTTTTGAGATAGACTTGGAGTTAAAAGTCCTTTATCATAGTCTGATAAGATTAATGCATCTAGATTTTTTATCTTTTTTTCCAGATTACTAATTATTTTATTTTCTTGTTTCTCATTTATATGAAATTCTTCTTCCCAATCTAATCTCAAAAGTTGTTGATTTCCCGCTAAAACTCTTTTTTTAATAATAGTAGGTCTGTCATCACATTTTAATATAAGTGAGGTATCCACATTTTTTTCAAAAGAGTTTATAAGTTTATCAGCATTTATGTCATTTCCAACGATGCCACCACAGATTACATTGACCCCTAATGTTGAGAGATTGTTTACAACATTTGCGGATCCACCCAAGACAAATTTTTCTTTTTGGATTTTAACAACAGGAACAGGAGCTTCTGGAGAAATTCTTTCCACTTTTCCTATAACATATTCATCCAGCATTAGATCACCAATAACAGCAATTTTTATATTTTTAAAATTCTCAATAAGTTTACATATTGTCATAATAAAAGAACTCCTTTTTATAAAAATAAAGCAATATATTATAAATAATTATAACATATTGCCCTTATTAAGTCATAAAATTTCTTTTTATTCTTTAGCTTAAAAAATTAAGATTTATTATTCCTCGATTTCAACTTTTAATTTTATATACATATCAGAATTTTCGTTTTTCTTTGAAATATTTTTAAAGAAAAAACCTAAAATAGGTATATCTCCTAAGAATGGAACCTTACTTTCCATAGCTTGTTTTATTGATTTTTTTAAACCTCCTAGCAAAATTGTATCACCATTTTTAGCCCTAACTTTAGTTGAAAGAGTTCTTCCAATCTTAGATCCACCTTCTGAATTATAAGTTCCAGAATTAATTTCACCTACATTTAATAAATTTTTTTTAAATTTAAAGTTACTTAATTCAATACTTATGTCCAAAGTTATTTCATCGTTTTCTTTAATAAGAGGTTTGACCTTTAATATTAAACCTGCTTCTTTAAAAATAGGTTCAGTTATATAGGTTTTATTATTATCATCATTTTTAGAATTTCTTTCTCTTTTTTCGCCAACTATAACTTCTTCTGTTACTTTAAATTCTCCTTCTTCACCACTTGCAATTAATATTGTTGGAATTGAACTTATAACTAGATCATTAGTAGCCTCAAGTAAATTTATACCAACATTTAGGATATCTGATTTACTATTAAATTGACGAAGTACTGCTACTTGGGTTCCAAAGATATTTCCAGTTGCGACATTGCTAACAGATCTTAAAACATTTGCTTTTAGCGTATTAGGTCCTTTATAACTACTATCATTTTCACTATAGACCCAATCAAAACCAAGTTCTTCAAATAGATTATTAGAAATATCTAAAATTTCAGATGTAATTCTTACCTGTCTTGGATTTTCATCTAAATCTCTTATGATTTTTTTGGCACTTTCAAGAACATCTCTTTCTGCTACTATGATGATTTTATTATTTTTTGGAAGTGTACTAACTTTTATATTATTCCCAAGACTTTCTATTAGAATATTTTTAATCTCTTCAGTAGAAATATTATAAAGAGTAAAATTTTCAGTATAGTACAATTTTCCATTATCTTCAAAAAAACTTGATGTATTTTTAATAAAATTTTCTTTTTGATTGGGAACAAGAGGTTCTAGACTTATTTCCCACGAAAATATATTTTTATTTATATTTATTATTTCACCTCTACTATGAAAACCTTTCTTTGAAAATTTAGCAACATAAATAGACTTAGGGATATTATCAATAATAATTAAACCATCTTTATTTGAGCTAGCTTGTATAAGTGTAGAATCTTTTAGACTTAAATTTACATTTTCTAAAGGTTCATTAGTAAGAGAATCTCTAAGTGATATTATTATTTTTCCCTTGTTTTCTTTATTTTCATTTTTGAGAGATAGTATGGTGGTATTTAAATTTTTACTCAATGACAAATTATATGCATCTGCAATGACATATAAGATTGTGTCAATATTATCTCCGCTCTCAAAATATGCATCAATTATTATATTTTTTGCTTCTTTTGATGCTATTATGTTTTTACCACTTTCCTTTGAAAGTATGTTTAAAACATCATACAGAGGCATATTTGAAATGTCGATATCCTGTTTGATTTGATGTGAAAAAGAAATTGAAAAAAATATGAGAAAAATAAAAAATAATTTTTTTTTCATTTTATCAGTCCTTTTTTATGGTTTTAGATTTTTTTTATTTTCCTCGTTTATTTGAGGAATAATATCTCTATAAAATTTACTTTCACCTATACGCATATAAGCTCTTTTTTTATTAGTATCAGAATTTTTAAAAAAAAGATTTTCATTCACAGTTTTAAATTTAGAAATTTTTTCAAACTTGTTATTAATCTTAAATTTTATAGAGAGTTTACATAAAAGTTGAGAATTAAAAACAGAGAAATTGAAGTATGAGTCAGTTAAGTTAAAATAATATTCAGATGTTTCTAGCTCAGTGAGAAAGTCTATGATATTTTTTTCTGAACCCTTAAAAGAAAAACTTATGTTCTTAATTTCTTGATTCTTTTGACTTCTTCCAAAGCTAAGGAAAGAAATATTATTTTTTAACATAGACTTATTTATAAAATCAAAAGCATCTGATATTTTTGGGAAAAAAAGTTTGTTATGTTTTTTTTCTTTCATTTCTTCTAGTATGAGTAAGTCTTTCTCAAACTCACTCTTTTTTAAAAGCAAAGAATTTTCTAATTCATGATTTTCTAAGTTTAATTTTGTAATTTTAGTAAGTTCTATATCTTTATATTCTTTCAACTCAGAGTAGATTAAAATGTTTTTAAAAATAAAAAGATAGAAGAAAAGAAAATATAAAATAACTAAAAGTAAAAATTTTAATTTTAAATTTTCATAAAAACTTAGTTTAAAAACCATCTTATCTCCTGATTTATATATTAATAAAAAAATTAAAAATTCAATTCCACTTTAAATTCAATTTCAGTTTCTCGTTCAAGAATATAATCATAGTTTTCGAGCTCTATCTTATTAGAATTTAAAATATTTTCTAGAAATAAATTTATATCCTCTATTTTCCTTCCGCTACCGACAATACTTAAAGTCTTTTTACCATCATATTCAATAGATGAAATAAAAATATTCTTAGGGACAAGATATTTTAGTTCATTTAAAAAGTCGCTTATTTTAAAGGAATTTTTAGATAGTCTATTTTTTTCTTTTTCAAATTCTAGTCTATTTTCTTCTAATTCTTTTAATTCATTTCTTAAATTTGTATTTTTTTCCTCTAAAAGAGCTGTTTGATTTTCTAAATTTTGTAATTCTTTTTCAGTCATATGAATTTTATAATATAAAAATAGACATAAAAAAAGTGATATAGTTATTAATATAGAAATAAAAAAAAGATATTTATAATTGAGAAAATAAAGGATATTTTTTCTTTGAAGTTTTTCTGGAAGAAAGTTAGGATATTTAATAAAATCAATTTCATTTACTTCAAAAAAACTATAATTTTTATTTTCCAATTCAAGTTCAGAGTACTCTAACTCAATTCCAGTAAAAACAATATCATAGTTTCTTTCTACATTGATTAAAAAAGAATTTATTATATTTGCAAATGAATTGTCAGGCTCATTTGTATCAGGAATAAATAAATTTTCAGTATGAAATAGTTTAATATCTTCAAGTTTATTAGAGCTATGTTTTGAGATTATAAGAACTTTTTTACTTATGTCAAAGATATAAAAATTTGAATTTTCTTTAAACTCCCTAGCTTTAAAAAAAGAAGGAATAATTGACAATAGCTTATAGTTATTATTGTCCATATGAATATTATTTTTTTTAAAAGCTTCTAAGTTTAAAAGATAGACTACCAATTCTTCATAGTCTTTCTCTTTTTTCAAAAATTCATACCTTAAGATAAAATCAGAAGAATTATATTGTGGAAAAACAATTTCCAAATAATCTTGGATTTTTAAAAGTCTATCCTCTTCATTTATTATATTTTCGACATTTACTTTAAAAATATGAAAATAAAAATTTTCAACACAGAGAATACTTCTATTTTCTAAAGAGAAATTTATATCTTTTATGTATATTAATGGAAATATCTTTTTAATCATTTTTCTTTATCCATATCCTTTTTAATCTTTCATTATTTAAGTTTTGAGGGTCAGTTGAGTAGGAAGTATTATAGTTAATAGTGGCGAAAATTGTATAGCTCTCGTTCTCTATTTCAATTATTTTATAAAAATGTAGATTTATATTATTTTTAAAATTTTCTTGTAATTTAGTTTTTAGTATTTTCAAGTAATTAGAGTCAATTTTATCATCAATAATTTTATAGCCAGCTATTGAAATTCTATCCATATAGGACTGTGATAAGAAAATTTTATTTTTGTTAATATCACTATCAAAATAAGCTTCTATTCTATGAATTTTATCATTAAGCATTGCTTTTTCAATGTTATTTAATTCTCTCATGATTATACGGTCTAAAAAGTCCAGCTCTTTTAAATCTTCACTATACTTAGATGAATTTTTGTAAATTGACAATTTAGAATTTATTATCAATTGACTGAGTAGTATAAAAGAAACAATTAAAGATATTATGAGAATTGTATAAGGTATAATAAAAGCTTTGTTTTTATGGAATAAATAAAATTTTTTCATAAATTTTCCTTGTTTTTAGATCTTTAATAATAACTTTTAGATTTTTATTTTTTAAAATAAATTCACCATTACAATTTTCAACAAGAGTAGAAGAGCTAAATATGCCACTTAAAATGAAAATATCATAAGCATCAAAATAACTTATATTAGCACAGTTATTGAGAAAAGAAAAACATCTATATTTAATTTCTATTTTTTTTTCAAGTTTATTATAAAAATTATATTTTATAATTAATATATTACCTTTCTCTTCAGAGGGATTAGAAAAAATTTTGGAAAAGCTAGGTAAATTTACTGTAGAATTAAAATTTAAAACTCTTATTTCAGGATTTTTGTTCCAAAGCAAGTGGTTATTTATGAGCTGTCTAAAAGAGAATATATTTTTCTCAATCTTATGTATATCATTGAAAATATAAAATGTTTTTGAAATTGGCTTAATTAAAGAAAGAAGAATAGAGCTTACTATCATAAGAATACTTATAGAAATAATTGCTTCCAGAAAACTAAGAGCTTTATTTTTATGAATATACATATTTTTATCCTTTTTAGTCTTTAAATTTTATTATTTTTGCTTTTAAATTTCTTTTTTCAGATAAAAAATTTAAAATTATAATATTTGTTTTATTAGTTGAGTAATAGAAATTTGTATTAACCACTTTAATATCTATACTTAAATTAAATTTTTTTGTTGGAAAAAATTCTAGTTGAAGTTCTTTAAAAATAGGGTTATTTTTAAGAGTAATATAACTTTCAAAGCTAAGACTATAGTTCTGTAAAAAGAATAGATTATCTTCCATTAAGTATGAATAGATAGAATCAAAGAAGTCATTATATAAAATTTCTTCATCTATTTTATTAAAGAGTATAATCTGCTTTATATTTAGTTTTAGTGTTGGTATTACTATAAGGAGAATCAGACTAAGAGAAGTTATTATTTCAATAAAACTAAAAGCTTTTTTTTTCATACCCAAAACTCCAATATTAAATTCAAATTATATAAAATAACAAAACTTATACAAATAAATGGAGAGAAAGCTATTTCTTTATTTTTTAGATTTTGTTTAGTTCTAGAGAAAAAGGTATATATGACCATAAATAAGATAAAGAAACTAGCTGTTAAAAAAGTAATCAAATAAAAAATATATATTTGTAGTAATAGATTTATTTGAGGAGTATAAAGTAAGCCTCCTAAAGCAATGATTAATTTGATGTCGCCAAATCCAATGACTTCTCTTTTTAGTAAATCAGAAATATAGCCATAAAGTAGTAAAACTGGGAGAGTATAAGTTGAAGCTCCTATAAAGAAGGTTTCAATATTATTTAAGCCTCTTATAAAAAAACAAAAAATGAGTAGAAAAAAATTTAAAATGTTAGGAATACACTTCTTATTAATATCAAAAAATATAATAAATAAAATTGAAATATACAGAAGAAAGATTAATAATCTATCCATTTGTTCCCCTTAATATCAGCTTCAAGAGTTCCAGCAAAAGGCTCTAACCAAATTGAATAGCCATCACTTGAAGTAGAGGAATGAGGATTGATAAAAGTAACTCTAACCTTTCCACCATAAACAATTTTTTTGTCATTTAGGTTTTGAGATCCCCCTATTTGAAATTCAGGATTAACAAGAATTTCTTTAGCATTATTCTCTAAGTAAGTTTCAATTTTCTTAAGCCCTTCAACAACTTTTTCTTTTGAATAAGCTGTAGTACTAGTATCAAATAAAGTTTCCGTATTTTCAAGTTGATAAAGTTGTATTGCAGCTCTAAGAGAATTTAGAGTAATAATAGCTTTTGTATCTTTTGCTTTAGCAACTTGTCCTTTTAATTTTAAGCCTATTAAGCCTGATAGAGTTGCTATAATAGCAACAGCGACAATAATTTCAATAAGAGAGAAAGCCTTGTTTTTCATAAAAACACCTCCATAAAATTAAAAAATATCAATCATAGAAAAAATTGGTATATAAATGGAAAATAATATAAATATTACAAAGAAGCCTAAAAATAATATGGAGAGTGGTTCTATGAAAGCAATATATTTTTTTAATGTGTATTCATATTCCAATTTTAATATCTTTGAAATTTCTAGAAAAGTTTCAGAGAGATAACCACTTTCTTCACCACTTTTTATAAAAGAATAAAAACGCTTATTAAAGAGATCGAGATACTTAAAGGAGCTAGCTATACTATGTCCAGAGCGGATTTCTTTTTGTGTGTTTAAAATATTCTTTTTGACTTCTAAATTATTTATATTTTCACTTATAATATCAAAGCCCTCTATTAAACTAATTCCAGAGTTTAGAAGAATAAACAGAGAGTAATATACCTCATCAGCATAATATAGTTTGATAAGATTACCAATAAAGAAAAAATTGAAAAAAAACGTATCTTTTTTTCTCCTTAGGTGAGATTTCTTATCTATATACTTAAGAAATAATGTAAGAGCAAAGAAAATAAAAATTATGACTATAGAGAAGTATAAAAAATTATTTGAAATGAATATTAATACTTTGGTCACTGTAGGAATTTGTAACTGATTTTCTTCAAAGAGACTCAAAAAATTAGGAAGAACGAATATAACTAAAAACATTAAAATAATTAGTCCCATTGTAAAAACTATAGTTGGGTAGATTAGTAAACTACTGATTTTTCTTTTATTAATTAAATTATATTCAAGATAGGTTGTTATATTGTCAAGAGCCATATTCAATGAGCCACTTAATTCTCCGATTTTTAACATATATAGAAAATGAGTGCCAAAAATTTCTTTATAGGTTTTAAAACTATCAAAAATCCCTCTTCCTCTATCTAAATCATTTTGAATTTTTTTTAATACTCTAAAAAGAGTCTTATCTTTTTCTGACAATAATAATATATTTATGGCTTGCGTAATACTTATCCCAGACCTTATTAAACTATTAAGTTGTTTTGTAAAAAGCAATATCTTTTCTTTTTTTATTTTCATAACTGCCTCAAAATTTCATCTAATGAAGTTAGACCTATTTTTGCTTTTGAAATGGCATTTTCTAATAGAGATTCTTCTATAACACTAGAGTTAAGATTATTATAATTTTTTATTAGTGAATTTTTTAAATCTTCATTAAAATATAAAATTTCAAAAATAGGTATTCTACCTATATAACCTGTATGCATACACTTTTCACATCCTTTTTCTGAATGGGTATAAAAAGAGATGTAATCCCAATTTTTTTCTTTATAATTAAGAGAATTTAATTTTTTTAGATAATTTGAGTCTATTTTTTTGCAATGGGGACAAAGCTTCCTAAGAAGCCTTTGAGAAATTATCATTACTAAAACAAGACTGAGCAAATAACTATCAATACCAAGATTAATTAATCTATTTATAGAACCTAAAGTATGGTTAGAATGTATAGTAGAAAAGACAAGATGCCCTGTTAATGAAGCTTTTACTGCAATTTCTGCTGTTTCTTTATCTCTTATTTCACCTATCATTAAAATATCGGGATCTTGTCTTAGAAGAGCTCTTAAAATAAAAGCAAAGTCAAGTCCGATATCATTTTTACATTGAGTTTGATTTATTCCTTCAATTTGATATTCAATTGGATCTTCAACAGTTGAAATATTTAAAGATTCAGAGTTTTTATATTTTAAAATACTGTAAAGTGTTGTGGATTTTCCAGAGCCAGTAGGTCCATTGATTAAAATAATTCCACTATTTTGGTTTATAGCAGTAAAAAATAATTTTTGATTTTTTTCAGAGAGATATAAGTCATCCAGAGAAAAGTTATTGTAGAATTTGTCCAGTATTCTAATAACAATTTTTTCACCATCTATAGTAGGAATGGCAGATATTCTAAAATCAATCTCTCTATTTTTATAATTTAATGAAAAACGTCCATCTTGTGGTCTTCTCTTTTCAATAATATCTAAAGAAGAAAGAATTTTTAACTTTGAAATTATGGAAAAAGAAAAATTTTTATCAATTTTTATAATTTCTTTTAAAAGACCATTTATTCTAAAACGAACCTTTAGGTAGTTGTTTAAGTTTTCAAAGTGAATATCACTGGCTCCACAGTCTATAGCTTTCATCAATAAGAAAAATATACCTTTATTTGTATTAGATTTTTCCTTTTCAAAAAGATTTTCTAAATTATTTTTGGAGATATCTACAAAGGAAGAATCAATCTCTTCATATATTTTAAAAAAATCTTCAAATTTTTCTTTAAAAAAATTGTTCATAAAGACCACCTTATTTAAGAATAAGATAATTTATTTAAAAGAGGTATTTAAATTTCATCATAAAAAATAAAAGAATTTTTAGAAAGAGAAAAAATTGTATAGTAGGTTTTTATATTTTTATTTGAAATTACTTGTATTTCAATAATATTTTTTATATCAGTAGTAGAAATAGAAAAAGAAAAAATTAAAAAAAGTAGCAAAAAAATTAAGAACTTTTTCATTCTTTCCTCCAATCTCGATAGAAGGCATCTCTGTCTTCATTTGTAGAATTGTGATAGCTAAAAATTTCGGAGATTTTTATTTGAGTTTTTCCTATATGTTTGTAGTTATTTATCTTCAAAAATTTGCTCCTATCAAATCCATACAAAGCTATTTTATAGCGAGCATTTTTTTTAATATCAAAAATATATATAGAAAATGATTGTGAAATATTTCCATTTTTAGTAAAATTTAAATTTAAAATGTAAGAATTGGAATTGAGTGTAGAGTAGTAAATGAGACTTTTTGGTAAAGAAAATTCTTTTTCATTTTTTAAGAAACTATCAATTATAAAAATTTTTTTTGAAATAAGATTAAATTGTAGTTTTTTCTCTCTGTGTGAATTTAAAGAACTGATTGAAGAATAGAGAAAAGCTTCATTAATTTTAAGTTTTGCTTCAATTATACTTTTATTTTCTTTAAATCTTTGAAATTGTATAAAAGCGAAATTTAAAAATATAGATAAAATAAGTACTAGAAAGATAGTTTCAAAAAATGTAAAAGCTTGAGTTTTATTGTTATATTTAAAAATAAAAATCACCTTTTTTATTTAAAGTATAGTTTTAAATGATGTATATGTCAAGAAAAAAATAATATTTTTAAAAACATTTTGTTTTGTATACTGCATTCAATTTTTATATTGACAAGAGAGGATATTTTGAGTACTATATCTTTAATCATTAAAATAATGGAGGTATAAATGAAGAAAGGATTTTTAGTTAAACTTTTGACTTTAGCAATAGGTGTAATGTTTTCTTTAACAGCTTTTACTGATACTTTTGAAGGAATAGGTAAAGGTTATGGTGGTGATATTGTTGTTGAAGCAGAAATTTCTAACAATAAATTAACAGCTATAAAAGTAAAGCAAGATTCTGAATCAGATTTTGCAAAAGTTGCAATACAACAAATAATAGAAAAAGTTATTGCAACACAAAATGTTAATGTTGATGATGTAGCTGGAGCAACAGCAACAAGTAAGGGAATAAAAAGAGCTATTTCTAATGCTGTTAAAAAAAGTGGGGCTACTTTAACTAAAGTAGAACAAGCAGCAGCAAAGGTTTTATCTAATGAGACAGATGTAGTTGTAATTGGTGGAGGTGGGGCAGGAATAACTGCCGCCATCGCTGCTCATGAAAAAGGAGCTAAAGTTATCCTTTTAGAAAAAACTGCATTATTAGGTGGGAATACTAACTATGCAACAGCAGGAATAAATGCTGCTGGAACAAAAATACAAAAAAAATTGGGAGTAGAAGATAATGCTCAACTTTTTATAGATGATACTTTAAAAGGTGGAAAAGGAATAAACAATAAGGAATTAGTAAAAGTTCTAGCTGAGGATTCAAATGATATAATTGATTGGTTGGTAGAAAGGGGAGTAGATATTACAGAAATAACTTCAACAGGTGGCCAAAGTGTTAAGAGAACTCATAGACCAACAGGAGGTTCTGCAATTGGACCTGCAGTTATTGGAGGACTTTCTAAAGTTCTAGATAATGAAAAAATAGATGTCAGAATTTCTGATAAGGCTATTGAAATTATAAAAAAAGATAATAAGGTAGTTGGGGTAAAAGTAAGCGGGAAAGATGGAGAATATATAATAACAGCTAAGGCAGTTATTGTTGCGACAGGAGGTTTTGGAGCAAACTCTGAAATGGTAGCTAAATATAATCCAGCATTAAAAGGTTTCGGAACTACTAATAATCCGGCTATAGTTGGTGAGGGAATCCAAATGGTAGAAAAAGTTGGTGGAGATTTAGTGGATATGAAAGAAATTCAAACCCATCCGACTGTACTTCATAAAAAGACTAATATGATAACTGAAGCTGTTAGAGGTGAAGGAGCAATTCTTGTTAATAGAGATGCTAAAAGATTTATAAATGAATTGGAAACAAGAGATGTTGTTTCTAAAGCTGTTTTGGAACAGAAAGGTAACTCAGCATTTATTTTATTCAATCAAGAAATTAGAGAAAAGTTAAAAGCTGCTGATGGATATGTAAAGAAGGGTTATGCAGTTGAAGGAACTCTTGCTGAAATAGCAAAGAAAATTGGAATAAATGAAACTGAACTTGCTAAAACTATCGATAATTACAATGGGCTTGTAAGAGCAAAAGAAGATAAGGATTTTGGAAAAAAACAACTTCCAAGAGAACTATTGGGAGAAAAATTTTATGCTATTGAAATTTCTCCAGCGGTTCACCATACAATGGGAGGGGTTCGTATAAATACAAATGCTGAAGTCTTAGCTAAAAATGGGAAAGCAATAAAAGGACTTTACGCAGCTGGGGAAGTTACTGGAGGAGTACACGGTGCGAATAGAATAGGTGGAAATGCAGTAACAGATATAACTGTTTATGGAAAGATTGCAGGGGAAAATGCTGCTACTTATTCAAAATCTATTAAATAAAATTCTATTATTTTGTAATAGAAAAAATTAAATATAAGGGTTGTTGCATTTTAAAGATTTTATTAGTTTTGTAGTTATGACTTTATAATAATTTTTAATATTTTTATCAGAGCTATGCTTTTTAAAATATTGAAGTTTTATATTTAGCTTACTAAGCAAAACTTAAAAAATTTAATTTGTGACAGCCTTTTTTAATTTTAATATAAAAAACATTGATATTGTAAGCTGAATAAAAGAATTTTCAAATGAAAGTGATATATAAAAGTAATTGAGGAATATACATTAGAGTGTTGTAGTATTAAAACAGATGGCTGTAAAATTACAGGTAGTTTTGAATAGAATAGTAAGATATATGATTGTATTTTTAATAAAAATTTTTAAAAATATAAGAAGCAAGTATAAAGGAGCTATAATATGAATTTTTTTAAGGTTTTCTTATTAATTTGGATTATAGGTATATTTCACTCTATATACAAGGTTTTAACGAAGAAAGGAGTAATTAAAGAAATGAAAGTAAGTGATAGTAAAGTAACTAAATTAATTGCTTTAGTTGTTATTTGTATTATTTTTGCTGGACTTGTATTGAGTAACTGCTATTCAGTAAGTACAGGAGAAGTAGCAATTATTTCTACTTGGGGGAAGTTAACAAGAATCGATACTGAAGGTCTTAATTTTAAAATTCCTTTCATGCAATCCAAAACCTTTATGGAAATAAGAGAAAAAACTTATGTTTTTGGAAAAACGGATGAAATGGATACTACCTTAGAGGTTAGTACTAAAGATATACAAAGTATAAAAATTGATTTAACTGTTCAGGCAAATATAACAGACCCCGAAAAATTGTATAGAGCTTTTAACAATAAGCACGAGCATAGATTTGTAAGACCTCGTGTAAAGGAAGTGGTTCAAGCTACTATAGCAAGATACACAATTGAAGAATTTATTTCTAAAAGAGCGGAAATAAGTAGAATAATAAATGCAGATATAGCCGATGATTTAGCAGAATATGGAATGAATGTAAATAATGTTTCTATTGTTAATCATGATTTTAGTGATGAATATGAGATAGC
Organism: Fusobacterium sp.; assembly: GCF_030528405.1. Lineage (GTDB taxonomy): Bacteria > Fusobacteriota > Fusobacteriia > Fusobacteriales > Fusobacteriaceae > Fusobacterium. The sequence goes on along the minus strand of NZ_JAUMYY010000020.1, from coordinate 5,373 downwards.
AATTGAACAAAAGAAAGTTGCAGAGCAGGCAGTTGAAAGAGCTAGAGCAGAACAAGAAAAATTATCTGTTGAAGCAGAAAATAGAGTCAGATTAGCGGAATATGCTTTGAAAGAGAAGGAGTTACAAGCTAGAGCAAATGCAATAGAAAGTAATTCCTTGACTCCACAGCTTCTTAAGAAAATGGCAATTGAAAAATGGGATGGAACTTTACCTAAAGTTCAGGGGAATAGCACTAATTTAATTAGTATAGATTAAGAGATATTATTCTAAAGTAAAATTATATTAACTTTTTTATTTAGATTAGTTTAAATAAAAAGCCAGGACTAACTCCTGGTTTTTTATTTTTTTAATCTTTAAATGACAGTAATTTGTCTGTAATTTTTATGAAAACTTATAAAAACTTATGAGAATTAAAAACTCTCTAAACCTTTATTTTTAGAGAGTTATGAAAACTTATGTGATTTTAAAATTAATATTGGTGGAAGTGATTTAAATCCTTATGTAACAAAAACTTTAGATAGAATCTCTTTGTACAATAAAAAATTTTGAAAAATAAATCCTGAAAAGGATTTTTTTGTTTTATAAAATAAAAAAAATCTATATTTCAAGGACTCTAGAGAGATAAAAACTCTGGGGAGTGTTAACTCTGGAGAATCAATTAAAATATAGACAAAACATATTTTCATCTATATTTTATATCAATTCTCCGAGAAAATCAAGTATTTTTTTTGAAATTTTTAAGGAGGATTTTTTTATGAAATTAGATTCAAAGAATTTAGTATTGAACTTATTGGGGCAAGATGCAAATTTACAAATTAATAAAAAGTTGTTGCTTACCCTAGGGTTAGAGTTAGGCATATTTACTTCCTATTTAATAGACCAATATAAATATTTTAATGGAAACAATGCTTTAAGAGAAGATGATAGTTTTTATGCAACTAATTTTGACATTCAACTTTACACAACTATGAATGAATATCAAATAAAGAAATGTAAAAAACAAGGACAGGAATTAGGAATATTCAAAGTAAATATGGAAGGAATCCCATTAAAAACATACTATTATTTAGATTTTCAAAAAATTTTAGAAATAATTGCTACAGAAAAAAGTAATTTTGAGTTAGCATATGAAAATATTTTTATAGAAGAAAATGCTAAAGAAATAAATTCTGAAATTGATATAGAAAATCTAAAAAAACTAACTTATCAGGAATTAAGATTTTATTGTAAAAATAATAACATTAAATATTCCGGGAATGCTACAAAGAAAATAGATTTAATAAATTTAATTATAAAAGAAAAAGTACCTAATCTCGCGAACACTGATTTTATCACAGTGAGTTGTATACCACCCACTAGTGAGTGCACTATTCACTCACTGACAAAAAATGAGGAGTTGGATAAGTCCAGTGAGTCGATAGACTACTCACTAGTGAGTAGAAATCCTGCCCCAATACCAAGAACAAATAAACCAAGAATAAATACATGTCATGCTCGTGATCATGAAATTGAAAATTTATTTCACGAATTAGATATAAATTATACAGACTCTAATGTGGAATCTGTTCATAATATTTTAAAACTTCTAAATGAAGATAAGGAGCTTTTAAAAGAATACATTACAACTTTTTATAATCAAACAATAAAAAATTCTTTTAATATTCAAAATAAAAGTGCTTTCTTTAGTGCAAAATTAAAAACACCTGATGAAATACTTATAAGAAAAATACTATCTAAGAAGAATTTAAAATTGGAGGAAGAAAAGAAGAAAATTGAAAAATTAAAAGAAATTGAATTAATTGAGGAAAAAAAGAAAAAAGAGGAAGAGCAAAGAATTGAAGCTGATTTAATAATAAAAAAACTTAATGAATTAAGCCCTGAAAAACAAGAAAAAATTTTAAATACAGCAGAGAAAAAACTGGTAAAGAAAATTCCTGATTTTGCTGTATCATTAAATATTTTTAAAGAAAATTCTAAAATCACATATTACAGAATGTTAGCTAAAAATATAAAAGAAGTTTTTTATGAGGAGGGGATTGCCTTATGAAATTTTCTCTTTATGTAGGAAGTAAAAAATATTCACTATCTTCTGAAGATGAAATTTTAAAAATGTATCCAGAAGAATTTAATTGTGATTATAAAATTTTAGCTGGTTCTAAAAATATTTTAGAAGATATTCAGTTAGCATATAAAAAATTATTTCAAGATTCAATAAATAAATATAACCAAAGCTCTAAAAAAGAAATAAAAGACTATTATTGTAAAGTTAATGAAAGTAAAAAACTTTCTCTTGCAACTGGCATTCTTATAAAAATATCTACTCTTAATTATGAACTGTTAAAAAATAAAGCTGAAATAATTACTTTATTTCAAAACCAAGTGAAAGAATTAAAAAAACTACTAGTAAATCTTTACATAATTTCAGCTATTTTATATTTTGATGAAGACTATAGAACTTTTAAATTAAGAATCATAGGTGTTCCTTATGTGAAAGATATTGAAAATAAATTAGAAATCAGGGTAGTAAAATCAGCAATATTTAAAAGAGATACTATTGATAAAATAAGACTAAAATTGCAAATGCAAGCAAAATCTGATTACTTAAAGTTTTTTATAAAAGAGCTTTCTCAAAAAGAATTATTCAAAGGAAAAGAAGTTAAAGTTAGAAGAATTAAGAAGCAGAAAATAGAGATAGAGCAATTAACCTTATTTCAATTAAATTAGTGTATAAAAAGGAGAACAATAATGACAAATTTTATTATGAGTTTTATAGGAGCACTATTAGGCTCAAGTATAACTATTATTTTATTTGGCTATTATATTTTTAAAACAGATTTTTCTAATGAAACTAATGAGAAATTACAAAAAAGTCCTTTTTCAAAAAAGGAAAAGCTAGATGAAGATGAATTTGGAAGAAATAAATTTATTAATTGAAATGGTACTCTAACTGAATGAATATCGTGTTTTTAAGGAAGGTGAAAAAATGGCTAAAGAAGATTTTTATTTTAAAGATGAAATTTCTAAATATATATTTTATTTAGTTGAACTTGAAGGAAAAAAGCAACTTGATTTTCTAGGAATAACATACGAACATTACTGTGATAAAGAAATTGCAGAAAAATGGCATAAGGAAATGGTAAAGCTTATTCATCCTGACATATGTAAGCACCCCAAAGCAACTGAAGCTATGCAAACTTTGGAAAAGTTATATAAAGGGATGAAATAAAAAGAAGATGAAATATTAATTAAAATCAAATTAAAAACTAAAACTAAGGGACACATGTGTCTTATAGTTGGGGGTAAAAATGGAAGAATTAGTTACTAATAAACAAAAGGCAATAATATTTGTCTATTCGTTAATAATACTTGTATCATTTTTAGCTGGAATAGTAATTATAATATATTCTTCTTTTTTAGATTATAAATATTATAAAAAGTATTCTAAAGAAAGAGAAAAAATGAATTTAAAAACTAATATAATTAAGTTATTAAAAATATCTTTAGTAGTGTTTTTAATTATATATTCTGTACTTATTACAATTTTATGGTATGGAAATAATAAAATGATGGCAAATTTATTAGAAAGTGAGAAAATTTCAATAGAAGATTTAAAAATATAAGAGAGGTATAAGAATGAATAAAGCTTTTGCACATAAAGAAAAATGTGGATGTGAATACTGTAATTCAGGTAAAAAAATACAATTTGCTTTAGTTAAAATTAAAGAGAAGTTAAATTTTATTTCAGTATATGAGATAGATGCATTAAATTCAGATAAATTAACATATAAAACAAAAGATATTAAAGAAATATCAAAAGCAGAAAAAAATAAAAATTTTTTAGCATTCTATGGGGGAATTATTTACTATTCTCCTGATAACATTCAAGTTCAAGAGGAAATTATGGAAGAAGTTAAAAATTCTAAAGATCATATTTTTCTTTATTATGATGGATTAGATTGTAAATATTTAGGAGTTGTTGATATAGAATTATTCCCTGAAGAAATGAAAAAAACAAAATCCACTATAAAATTAATACCTTGCATAACAAAAGTTATATTAACTGAAAGTGCAAAAAAGATTTTAAAAAATCAAAGATATTTAATATCTTCTCTTAATAGAGTATATACGGATAGGGAAACAAATGAAGAAACAGTAAATGTTTTAGCAGATAATGTTATTTATCATAGAAAATTTGGACTAGTTATAACTTCAGAGGAAGCAAAGAAAAAGGAAGAAAATTTAGCTTATATGGCTGATAAAGATAAATTAAAAGAGATTTATAACTTATTAGGAATGTAAAGAGAAAAAATCAAAGATATATCAATTAAGTTTAAGGAGTGATTAAGATGTTAATTAAAATTAAATCAAAAAATAAAACAGGGATGAATATTCTGTATTTTGAATGCGTTTATTGTAAAGTCAATTATAGTAAATCAACAAAAGAAATATCATCTATTGATATTAAAAGAGAAAATGGAGCAGAAAAAGAAAATATTACTATGCTAGATAAAGAATTATATATAAATGCAGAAAAAATAAAGTAAAAGAAAAATCAGGAGGTATAAAAATGCAATTAATAATAGCAGAAAAGGAAGATGTTGCTAATGAAATAGCAAGAGCATTACCAGGAGAAAAAATTTATGAAAAAAATCATATTATTTGTATGGATAATAACTATATTATTTGCTGGGCTTCAGGTCATTTATTAAGGCATAAAACTCCCGATGAAATAGACGAAAAATATAAGAGCTGGAGATTAGAAGACCTACCAATCTATTTTGATAATTGGGAAAAAACAGAAATTGAAAGCAATAAAAAATATCTTTTATATACAATTTTAAAACTTTTAAAAGATGAAAGAGTAGATACAGTTATCAATGCTGGAGACGCAGACCAGGAAGGACAGTATCTAATTGATGAAATCCTTGAATATGGAAATAATAAAAAACCTGTAAGAAGATTATTTATAAATGATGGAAGTGTAGAAGCAGTTAAAAAGGCTTTAAATAAAATAGAAAACAATGATAGCTATGTTAATTTAGGCAAAGCTGCTTATGCTAGAAGTATTGCAGATATGATAGTTGGTTTTAATTTAAGTAGATTCTATTCAATTACAAATAATATTAAAGGTTTAAGTATAGGAAGAGTTCAAACTCCTACTCTTGCTTTAGTTGTAAACAGAGATGAGGAAATAAAAAATCATATAAAAGAAAAATATTATGAGCTTTATTTAAAAAAAGAAATCTCAAATTGTGAATTAAAATTAAAAAATTCAATAAAAGAAAAAATAATGGATAGAGATGAATATTCATGGACTCAAAGTATAAAAAATAGAAACGGGAGATGACTATAAATGAAAAGGATTAATAATA
>NZ_JAUMYY010000019.1 GCF_030528405.1 Fusobacterium sp. | reverse complement strand
CTGCTTTGCATTTTTTTAATTAGGGAGAAAAGGAAAAATTTTTTATTAAAAAAAATAGCTCCATTTTTTTCTGGAACTATTTTTGAAGATTTATTTAATTTTTATCATAACTAAAATTTGTCATAGAGCCAAAATTTTATTTTATATAAAAAGCTTTATTAAGTATATAACTGGAATTGAAATTAAAATTGATAAGATAACTCTTTCAAACCAAATTATTAAATAATCCTTAAAGTTTATTGGAATTTCTGTCGCCATCATACAAGGTATAGATGCAGAGAAAAATAGCACCTCTGATACACAAGTTATGGCAACTAACATTCTAACTTCAAAACTAAGCTTTGTAACTAAAATTGCAGGTAAAAACATTTCTGCTATTCCTAAAGATAAAGCTTTGGCAACCATAAATGGCTCTTCATAGCCGCTTATATATGTAAATGGATAGATTATATAAGCCAGTATATTAAAAACTGGTGTGTGATTGGCTATAACTATGCCTAAAACTCCTATTGCCATAAGTGAAGGAGCTATGTTAAAGGCTAAATTAATTCCGTCTTTTAAATTAATAAGCGTTCCTTTTAATAAGCCATCAGCCTGTGAACAAGTTTTCATCGCTTCATCAAAAGCTACCCTAAATTTATTTTCACTTACTTCTTTTTCAACATCGCCCTTTACCCCACCAAAGTATTCATTAGCTTTCTTGCTTATCGGATATATTCTTGCAGTTATTGCTGTAACTAAAAAAGTTACAAAGACTGTTGACCAAAAATAAATATTCCAAATAGATAATAAATCTAATGTTTTTGCTACAATTATCATAAAAGTGGCAGAAACTGTTGAAAAGCCTGTGGCTATTATAACTGCTTCCTTAGATGTGTATTTTCCTTCTTTATAAACTCTATTAGTTATCAAAAGTGCTACTGAATAACTACCTACAAAAGATGCTACTGCGTCTATTGCAGATCTTCCTGGCGTTCTCCAAATAGGTTTCATTATAGGTCGCATAAATACTCCAACAAATTCCATTAAACCATAATTTATTATCAATGCTAAAAAAACAGCCCCTATAGGTACAATAGTTATAACGGGAGCAACTATCTTGGAGAAAATAAATGGAATAACATCCTTATTCATTAAAAATTCTGGTCCTTTTCCTAAAACTGCCATAATAACAAAAGGAATAGCTAAAATTTTTAATATTGAAAAAATAATACTTGTCATATTCTTATTCCATGTTTTTCTATAAAAAGGCAATATAGCTCCCACTATAACTAAAATTGTTCCGTAAACCGCTCTGAAATGTGGTATCTTTAGAATATAAGTTACTATATGATCCAAAGGAATTGTAGACTTACCTAAAAATTTTATTGGAACAAAAAATAAAAATATTCCTAATAGGCTATAAAGTACAAATTTTAATATATTAGACATAGAATTTTTTTTATCCATTTTCTTATACCTCCTAATATGAGAATATAATTTTTAAAAAAGGACTGTTGTCACTTTATTTTATAAAATGCAACAGACCTTTATAAGTTTTTTAATTAAAAGAACATTCCACCTATAAATCCACCTAATATCAATAAAATATTATAGTGTAAGAATGTAGGAACACATGTATCCATTATATGATCATGTTGCCCATCTGCATTAAGTCCAGATGTTGGTCCTAATGTTGAGTCAGAAGCAGGTGATCCGGCATCTCCTAAAGCTGCTGCCGCTGCTAATATTATTACTGCACCTGGAACTGAAACTCCTAATTTTATACATAATGGTACATATATAGCTGCTACTACTGGTATAGTTCCGAAAGAAGTCCCTATTCCCATAGTTATTAAAAGCCCTACTAGAAGCATTATGAAAACTCCTATAGCCTTACTTCCACCTATTAATCCATGGATACTTTCTATTAGTTCTCCAACAGCTCCAGTTTCTCTTATAACTGAACCATATCCTGCTGCAACTAGCATTATGAAAGCTATAAGACCCATAAGTCCAACTCCACCACCAATAAATTCATCTATATCTTTCCATTTAACAACTCTGAATATTAACATTGCCGCCAAAGCTACTACTGCTCCTAAAGGTAAAGAACCTGTTTTTAATTGAATAACAAATGCTACTACTGCTGCTGCCAATGTTAACCAGTGTTTTGCTTCCATTTTATCTGCAACTACTTCTTCCATACCTTTTAATGGTAAATCTTGGTATGTTCTTTCTTTTCTGTAACTTACAAATATTGCTATTAATAGACCAATTATCATAAATAGACCTAGAAGCCAAGTAGATTTCCAAACATCCATTTTTTCTACCATCATTCCATTACTAGTCATTTCTTTAGCTATAATACCTTGGAAAATTAATCCAAATCCAACTGGTAAAGCTATATAAGGAGCTTTCAAACCAAAAGTTAAAGAACATGCCATAGCTCTTCTATCCAATTTTAATTCATTCATTAGCTTTAGTAATGGAGGAATTAATATAGGTATAAATGCTATATGCACTGGTATTAAATTTTGTGAAAAACATGCAAGACCAGCTATCATAAGTAATAGCACTTGTTTTTTCCCATCAATAACTTTTGAAATCTTGTTTGAAACTATTGTAGCAACTCCTGTGCTATTTATAGCAACCGCTAAAGTTCCTAATAACACATAACTAAGTGCCGTTTCAGCATTTCCACCCATTCCTGAAATCAAAGTTCCCATTATTCCACCTAAAGGCATTCCTGCTGCCAAACCTGCCACTAAAGCAGAAATTATAAGTGCTAAAAGAACATTTAATTTCAGCAAACATAAAACAATCATAACAATTACAGAAAGTACTACTGGATTCAATAAAATCATTTTTTTACCCCCTAATATTTTAAATTTAAAAATAATTATGAACAAATTATAGTTTTAAAAAATCTTTTAACTGAGTATAGAATTCTTCATTCTTTTTAAATAATTCTTCTGTTTCTCCTATTATAATTACTTCTTCCATTATATCGTTTTGCTTTATAACATTTACTATTTTTTGGTCTTCTTCAGAGCTAACTTCTCCAAATATTGTATGTTTGTAGTTTAGCCATTCAGTAGGTACATGAGTTATAAAAAATTGAGAACCATTTGTATTAGGTCCTGCATTTGCCATAGCAAGCAAGCCCTTTCTGTCAAATACTACTCCTTCTTTGAACTCATCACCAAACTGATATCCAGGACCACCAGTTCCTGTGCCTGTAGGATCCCCACCTTGAATCATAAAATCTTCTATTACTCTATGAAACTTTACTCCATTATAATAACCTTTTTTAGCCAAGAGTACGAAGTTTATAACTGTCACTGGAGCTACATCTGGGAATAAATTGAGCTTTATTTCCCCTTTATTTGTTCTAATTATTGCCTGTAAACTCATTTTCTCCCCTCCTTTTTTTTAAGTTTCTATATGAATGTTTTCATATACCTCTAAAAATGCTTCTAAAAATTCACTTTCTTCCCTTACACCATAAATTTCATACTGCCATTTATTATTCAAAGCCCTCTGTGTTTCTTCTATAGCTTTTTGATAAATATTTAGCTGCTGTTCTAAAACTCTATATTTCTCTCTAATAGGCTGTAATTTATTTATAACATTTATCTGTTCTTCCTCTTGAATGGAATTTGACAACTCTAAATTTAATCTTTCTTCTTCATCCAAGAGTCGATTTATTTTTTCTAATAAATAAACTTTCTTTTTTTTATATTCCTTTAATCTATATTTAAAAAATTTTTTTATAACTTCTGAACCAGATTTTCCAGTCAAAACTCTTCTTTTTTCTAGCTGCTCCATTATAAAATCCTTAGTTAGAGCACTTTCTTTCAATATTTTGTCCAAAGTTTTTTCAATTTCTTCTAAGAAATTTTCATTCTCTTTTGCTCTTGTTTCCACTTGGGTATATTCAAGTGAAAGGTATATTCTTTCATAAAATGAAATAGCTTCTTTTTCAAGTTTTTCAACCCCAGATATATCTCCTTTTTGCTCTAAGTCTTCTTTTATTTTTTTAAGTAAAAGTAAGTTCTGCAAGCAAATTTCTCTACCATAATCTGAGAGTTGTTTAATTTTTAAATCCATTTTTTCCTGCTCCAAAATATTGATAGAAATAACATTTTATCCCTCCATTATATAATTTCCTATTTTTTGTAGATTTTATACCGAAGGAATCTTCAAAGTTTTCATAGGATGTTATTATATAATATGACCATTTACTTAATTTTTTTCTGCATACACTTCCAAAATTTCTGTATAATTTTTCTATGTCCTCATCATTCATAAGCCTTTCACCATAAGGTGGATTAACTATTAAAGCTCCATATTTATCTTTTATATCTATATCTTTAAAATCTTTGACTTCAAATTCTATATCCTCATCTAAACCTATGTTTTTAGCATTCTCTCTTGCTATTTCTATGCTCTCATCATCTATATCTGAAGCATAAATCTTTAATTTTTTATCTAGTCTTTCATTTGAAAATGCCTCATCTCTTACATCTATCCAAGTATCTTCTGGGATTACTTTCCAGCTTTCAGAAACAAAATTTCTATTGACTCCAGGAGCTATATTTTTTGCTATCATTGCCGCTTCAATTACAATGGTTCCCGTCCCACACATAGGATCTAATAGGGCTTCTTCAGCCTTCCATTTAGATAATTTTACTAGAGCTGCAGCCATAGTTTCTTTTATAGGGGCTGCCTTCTGTTTCCGTCTATACCCTCTTTTATTTAGAGCTTCTCCGCTTGTATCCAGCATAATTATAAAGATATCGTTATGACATTGTATCTTAATAGCAAATAGAGCTCCACTTTCTAAAAAAATTTCTCTTCTATAAGTTTCCTTTAATTTTTCAACTATTGCTTTTTTAGCTATTCTTTGAATATCAGATTTTGAATATAGCTTTGATTTAACTGAACTCACCCAAGAAATAGGAAATTCCCCATCTTCCTCTATATAATTCTGCCAATCTATACTTTTTAAATTTTGAAAAAGTTCCTCATAAGTCAGAGCTTTAAATTCTCCCATTTTTATAAAAACTCTATCCGCACATCTTAAGTGTATATTAGCTCTAACCAAGTCTTTAAAATCCCCATCAAATTCTACTCTTCCATTATAGGTCTGAATATTTTTAAATCCCAAGCTCTGGCATTCTTCCTTTACTATACTTTCTATACCCATGCTCGCAGAAGCTATTATTCTCATTAACTTTCCTCTCTCTTTACCTTATTAATTAAGTCCGTATAAAATAATTTTATTATACTCATTATTGGCACACCTAAAAACATTCCTACTAAGCCAAATAAACCACCAAATATTAAAATAGATAGCATAACCCAAAATGTATTTAAGCCCACCTTATCACCTATTATTTTAGGACCAACCACAAAACCATCTAAAAGCTGTGATATAACTATGGCAATCAATAAGAATATAAGTTTTATTGGTGCAATCATAAAAATAAGAAAACTTGCAATTAATCCTCCAACAATAGAACCTACATATGGAATCATATTTCCTAAACCTAACAAAATAGCACTCAATGAGGCATAAGGCGTTTTTGAAACTATTAAAACTATAAACACTGAAAAACCAACCACAAAAGAAACTATTATCTTACCAATCACATAGTTTATAAATATTTCATTTGCTGCCCCTATTTTTTCTATGATATATTTTGCTCTTTTTTCACCAAAAATTATTGTGATAATGTTATCTCTAGTCCTTATTTGTGTCTTTTTATCCAATAATATTAAAACCGCTAAAAATAAGCCTATAAAGAAATTTACCATTCCTATTGCCCACCATACAACATTTTGTAAAATTGAAATAATAAACTTCTGTATATCACTAAAATTTGTCTTTATTAAATCACTTGTGCTCTTTATAATTTCCTCTTGATTAAAGGCTAAAATTCTTTTCTCTGCTAAAAATTCCATAATTTTTCTGGTCATATTAGTAACTCTATCCACTATATCTGGATACATTTGATTTAACTCCTTAATTGAATCCACTATTTCTGGTACAACCATAAAAATTAAAGCTATTAAGATTACAATAATTAAAACTATTGCAATAATTAAGGATAAAAGCTTATTAATTTTAAATTTTTTTTGAAAAAATTCCATAATAGGACTTAATAATACCGAAATAAATATTGCCCAAATTAGAGGAACAAAATATCCTGTCCATTTTGTGACTACAGCTTTAAAATCCTCATTATTTTGAAAATAAGTTTGTAAACTTACAAATATAAAAATTAGAATAATTATTTTTAAAAATACTTTTCTTTTCATCTTTTCAACTCTCTATCTTGCTATAAAGTCTATCTCATCTTCACCTTCTCCAACTATTTTTATAACCAGTCTATCAGGTATACCAATAATAACTTCTCCTGGTGACTTAATAAAACCCTGTTTAACTGCTATTTTAAGTGGCGAATTAGATGTAGTTACTCTTACCATATAATCTTTAAATTGGATATTACAACCTCCTATATCTGTGTTTACAAATATATTCTTTTCCTCTTCCTGTAGAGGATAAATGTACTCTAGGCTACCATTGACCCAAATCTCTGCCTTAGCCCCTTTTACATCCTTAAAACTTTTAATTTTTATAAAAAGCACTGAAAAAAATATAATTAAGAAAAAATATATTACCAAATCCCCTATTTTAAAGTATCTATTTTTTTTCATGTGCAAATTTTTCTCCCATGTATATCCTTGTTTCTATCTTATTTTTTGTATTTTCTATAATATCTTTATCAATTTCAACCCTGTCTTTTTCAAAAACCAATATACAAGTCGAACCTCCAAAAAGAAAATAACCCTTCTCATCTCCTTTTTTCACATAAGTATTTGCTTTATAAGTTTGAACTATGCTTCCTACCATAGTCGCTCCTACATCTACCATAGCTATATCTCCAAATTTTTCCGTAGACAAAATTGAATATTCTCTTTTATTTTCACAAAATATTCTAAAATTCTTCTTTATAGCATGAGTAGACACTGAATAATAGTATCCTTCTACTCTCTTTGTTTCGCTTATCCTTCCATCTGCTGGAAAGTGAAATCTATGATAATCAGCTGGAGCTAATCTTATAATTACAAAAGTCCCTCCTCTATATTTTTCAGCAAGCTCTTTATCCATAAAGAACTCCTCTAAACTAAATTCTGAACCTTTTACAAAAAATTTGTCCTTTTCTGTCAAATCTTTATAAGCTAAAACCTTTCCATCTGCTGGTGAAACAAGTACAGTTTCATCTGTGTCAATCTTTCTAGCTCCCTCTTTTAACTCTCTATAGAAAAAATCATTAAAAGTCTTATATTCATGAATAGCCCTTGCATAGTCTGACATATCTATATTCATTTCTTCCACAAACTTTTTAATTTTTTCCTTTGATTTTGGCTCATCCATTCTTTTTCCATAGTATTTTGAAAGAAATTTTCTTTTTACTATTGCATTTAAAAATAGAGAACCTAAAGGATTGTAGTATAAAAATTTCAAAGCAGCTTCTCCCATCACTTTCTCTATCTTTATTTCACCTGTCTTTCTTTCAACATATTTTATTTTTTCAAAATACATAATAGTTCCATCAATATAGAATATCTATATCCCTTTCTTTTTTATTCATATTTTCCATATTAATATTAGACTGAAGTTTTAAATATTTTTTGCTTCATTTATTAAATCATATTTTAATTTTATCAAATCACTTGATAAGTCAACCTTATAATTATGAGGATTTTCTAATCTCTTTCTCTCGTTAGACAAAGTTGCTAGGGATTCAAAATAATATTTTTGAGAGTCCATTATGTCAAGTAATTCCTCATATAAGCTTCTATTTATCTGACCTTTCTCAACATATAATCTTGTTAATTTTTTAAAACTATATGAATTTTCTTTCAATAAACTACTTTTAAATTCATATTTCTCATCTCTTATAACTAATTCCTTATAATTTAGAAGCTTTTCTTTATCGCTATCCTTTTTCACTAAAGTTATTAAGTCTGCATAAGCTATGCCCTCTTCATCATATATTCTATAGACTTCTTTAAAACCAGGATTTGATATTTTTATTACATCTCCTGATATCTTTATAAGAGGTTGTTCTTCCAATTCAACGATTTTATAAACACCTCCAAAGCAAGGATAAGATTTACTAACAGCTATAGCATCCCCCACTCCATACATATCTACACAAGCTCCCTGCTCTTTTAAAGATCTTATTAGCTTTTCATCCAAAGAATTTGTTAAAGTTATTATAGCCTTGGTAAAACCTTCTTCATCTAACCGTTTTCTACACTTCTTAGATTGATATGCCAAATCACCTGAATCTAATCTTATTCCATAAATACCTTTATAATTATCGTCTATTCCACATTCCTTAAATGCTTTTATTGCATTTTCTATACCAATATTTATCGTGTCATATGTATCTATAAGTAAAATAAGAGAATTTTTTACTCTATTTCTTCTATTATTTATAAAAGTTATAAAAGCTTTTTTCTCTGCCTCAGCCCCCACTCCAAAAGCTTGAATATAAGAATGAGACATTGTTCCATTAGAAGGAAGCCCATATTTATATTCAGTCATTAAGTTAGAATGCCCATAACATCCCCCTATTATAGCAGCTTTATTTCCTTCAACAGCACTATCAAAGCCATGAGCTCTTCTACTACCAAAAGATAGAACCTTAATTGGGGCTGCTGCCCTTGTTACCATAGATGCCTTTGTAGCTATTGCCATATTCATATTTATTATATTTAAAATAGGAGTTTCCAATATTTTAGCCTCTATTAATGGTGCTTTTATAGTTATTATTGGTTCATTGGGATAAACTATCTCACCATCTCTCATAGCATAAAGATTCCCTGTAAACTTAATTTTTGATAAGAAATTTATTAAATGTTCCTCTTCTAAAATCTTTGAAAAATATTTTTTCTTTTCTTCTTCATCAGTATTATTTAAAATTTCTATTAAACGCAATACTTCATGCACTCCAGATACTACAGCAAAACCTCCATCTTCAGTTTTTCTGAAAAAAACATCAAATACTGCTTCTTTAGTTTCCATACCTTCCATAAGAAAGATATCACTCTCTGTATACTGATATCTATCTGAGTTGATTACTCTTGCAAATTCTGTTAAAATAATATTATTATTCATTTTTTACCACCTTACATATATTCTAATAGAATTATACCACACTTTTTTATAAAATCAAAAAAAATATAGGTTTTTTTGAACAAATTAATACAAAAAAAATCGGGGTGATTTTAATGAGAACAGTTATACAAAGAGTTGAACAGGCTAAAGTGAATATTTATCAAACAACTGTAGGAAAAATAGATAGAGGTTTGCTTATTTTTTTAGGAATTACACACAATGATACAGAAAAAGAACTTAAATGGCTAGCTAATAAAATAAAAGATTTAAGAATTTTTGAAGATGAAAATGGAAAAATGAATCTATCTTTAGAAGATGTCAGAGGAGAAATTTTAATTGTTTCGCAATTTACTCTCTACGGAAACTGCATAAAAGGTCGAAGACCTGCTTTTATTGAGGCAGCTAGACCAGAACTAGCAGAAGGACTCTATTTAAAATTCATAGAAGAGTTTAAAAATTTCGGAATTAAAACCGAATCGGGAGAATTTGGTGCAGATATGAAAGTAGAACTAATAAATGATGGACCTGTAACTTTAATTATAGATACGGATAATGCAAATATAAAATAATTTTTTTCATAAATAACAGTTGTTATTAAAAGTTTTTCTTTATTTTACAAATGCTTTTAAGCTCAGTTTTCTTGACAATAATATAGATTTATACTATACTTTTATAAGTAATATTATTTTAATTGGAGGTAATAACAATGAATAGAATAGAAGGAAAAGTCGTTGTAGTAACAGGTTCTGCAAGAGGTATAGGAAGAGCTATAGTTCAAAGACTTGCAAAGGAAAATCCAAAA
Source organism: Fusobacterium sp. (assembly GCF_030528405.1). Classification (GTDB taxonomy): domain Bacteria; phylum Fusobacteriota; class Fusobacteriia; order Fusobacteriales; family Fusobacteriaceae; genus Fusobacterium. The sequence continues at coordinate 23,145 of NZ_JAUMYY010000019.1, read as the reverse complement.
ATTATAATCTCTTGTGATATGGGAGAAACAACTTATGAAGAAAAAAATGTCGTTCATAAAATTTTAAATGTTACTGACAGAGAAGCTATAAAAAATTTTGTTGAAGAAGTGGAAAATGAATATGGAAAAATAGATGTTCTTGTGAATAATGCTGGAATTACTAAGGATGCATTGCTTGTGAGAATGGGAGAAGATCAATGGGATGCAGTTATTGATGTAAATCTAAAAGGTGTTTTTAATATGACTCAAGCCATTGGAAAATCTATGTTTAAAGCTAGAAAAGGTTCTATTATAACTCTTTCTTCTGTTGTTGGTCTACATGGAAATCCAGGTCAAACAAATTATGCTGCAACAAAAGGTGGAGTTATAGCTATGACTAAAACTTGGGCTAAAGAATTAGGAGCTAGAAATGTCAGAGCAAACTGTATAGCCCCTGGTTTTATAAGAACTCCTATGACAGATGTTTTACCTGAAAAAACTATTCAGGAAATGTTAAATGCCACTCCACTTGGAAGACTTGGAGAACCTGAAGATATCGCAAACGCTGTTTTATTCCTAGCAAGTGATGAATCTTCATTTATAAGTGGTGAAACAATTTCTGTAGGTGGAGGATTAATGCTATAATTAACCGTATAGATTATTTTTAAGTTTTTAGTAATTTATAAAAATGATATAAATATTAAAAAATTTTTTAAAATATGTTATACTAATATTGTGAGGAATAATTTTATACATTAAGAAATCTTAGGAGGATTAAAATGAGTAAAGTTTATGTAGTAGCAGCAAAAAGAACAGCAATTGGAAGTTTTTTAGGATCTTTAGCATCTTTAAAACCTGCTGATATCGGTGCTCAAGTTGTAAAAAATATAGTTGAAGAAACTAAAATTGACCCAGCTAATATTGATGAAGTAATAGTTGGAAATGTATTAGGAGCTGGACAAGCTCAAGGTGTTGGAAGGCAAGTTGCAATAAAAGCTGGTATTCCTGTTGAAGTTCCTGCTTATTCTATAAATATTATATGTGGTAGTGGAATGAAATCAGTTATAACTGCTTATTCTAATATAAAAGCTGGAGAGGCAAATCTTGTTATAGCTGGTGGGACTGAATGTATGTCAGGTGCTGGTTTTGTTTTACCTGGAGTTGTTAGAGGTGGACATAAAATGGCTGATCTTGTTATGAAAGATCACATGGTATTTGATGCTTTAACTGACGCATATCACAATATTCATATGGGTATTACTGCTGAAAATATAGCTGAAAAATACTCTATTTCAAGAGAAGAACAAGATGCCTTCGCCTTTGCTTCTCAACAAAAAGCAATAGCTGCGGTAGATGCTGGAAAATTTAAAGATGAAATTGTGCCTGTGGTTATTCCTAATAAGAAAGGTGACATTGTTTTTGATACTGATGAATACCCTAACAGAAAAACTAGCTTAGAAAAATTAGCTGGTCTTAAACCTGCATTTAAAAAAGATGGTTCTGTTACTGCTGGTAATGCATCTGGGCTTAATGATGGAGCTTCTTTCTTGATGCTTGCCTCAGAAGAAGCAGTGAAAAAATATAATTTAAAACCTCTTGTTGAAATTGTTGCAACAGGTACTGGTGGAGTAGATCCTTTAATAATGGGTATGGGTCCTGTCCCTGCAATAAGAAAGGCTTTCGCTAAAACTAATCTGAAATTAGAAGATATGAAGTTAATAGAATTAAATGAAGCTTTTGCTGCTCAATCATTAGGTGTTATAAAAGGTCTTTCTAAAGAACATGGAGTTTCTGAAGAATGGTTTACTGATAAGACAAATGTAAATGGTGGTGCCATAGCTCTAGGACATCCTGTTGGGGCTTCTGGAAATAGAATTACAGTAACTTTAATACATGAAATGAAAAAGAGAGATGTTGATTATGGTTTAGCTTCTCTATGTATAGGTGGAGGAATGGGAACTGCTCTTATTCTAAAAAATGTAAAATAAATGAGTAAATAAATAAAAAAGTTGTTGCAAATGCAACAACTTTTTTATTTAATGAGAGTGTAGAAAAAATTCTAATCATAGAAGATAGAATTTACAGAAAAAAGTTCACACTCTCTTTAATAGTATTCATAGTATCTTTTTTCTAGTATTTTTAATTTCTTACTTCCAGTGTCAGCTTTAACTTCATAAATTTTTAATTCCAACAAGTTTTTATGATTATCTATAGTATTACTATAATAAAAATGATTTTCTTTTACTGGTTTATCCATATCATCAATTTTAAAATGCTGTTCTTCAATTCTATTAGCATTTTTATCATAGTATGATATAATTATTCTCCCTGATAAATATGTTGTCATTTCATAAGAGATAAAATTTTTATTTATATCCCTATATTCATTTATAATAGAGTTATTATGAAGTTCATCTTTTATTTCTTTTAATCTTCCCTTAACATCATAGATATATCCTTCTCTTACTATGATTTCTTTATATTCTCCATACCTCTGTTCTGTACTTATTTTTTTTCCATTTTTATTATAAGTTATTTTTTCTTCTTCAAACTCTCTCTCAGATTTCTCTCTTTTTGTTTTTATCTGAATTAAATTCCCAGACTTATCTGTTTTGTAACTGTAATCAAAAATAACAACACCTGTATCATCTGAAACTGTATATAAAAGTCCTCTGTTATCATATTTATAATTTTCTTTATAGGAAGCATTCCCCTCATCAGTATAAACTTCTTCTGATATCTTAAATCCCTTATCATTAAAGTGAATTATTCTTTTAGTTTTATCTTCTTTATTTTCATAGTCATATACTATTTTTTCAATCTTGATTGACTTTACTCTAGCTTTTATATTCTCTTGTATCCAGTCATTTTCTGGTAAAACTAAAGCATAAGAAAAATTTTGAAAAAGTAATAAAAACAATAATTTTTTAAAAAATTTTTTCATAGATTCTCTCCATATTAATCTTATTTATAAAATAGGCATTTAATAAGCCGGGTTCTGTATTTGTTAATTATTTATCTCGAATTATAATCACTTATAATCTCTAGCGACTTACCCTGAAGGAGGACGAGCAGCCCCTATCACCTTCCTATTTAGTCTTGCTCCAAAGGGGGTTTACCTAGCTTTTTTAGTTTCCTAAAAAACTGGTGGTCTCTTACACCACCTTTTCACCCTTACCATAATGGCGGTTATTTTCTGTGGCACTTTCCTTAAAATTACTTTTAGTAGCCGTTAGCTACCCTTTTGCTCTATGGAGCCCGGACTTTCCTCTGCTTAAGCAGCAATTAACTCAAATACCTATTTAACATTAATTTTCTCTTTTTTGACTGATTTTTTTCTTTTTCTTTTTCTTATCATTTTTTTCTAGTTTATACAAAGCGAATGCTCCTATAACTGTAATTATTACTCCTATTAATAGAAGTATATAAATATTATTCCCTTTTTCTTCTTGTTCTTTAGTCATAGTCATTTGATTAAGAGGTTCTATTTCAATATCTCTCAATACTGTCCCTACTCCATCTAAAACACCTATGAAATATTTTGTATATTCCCCTTGTTTTAGAATTTCTTCCATACTTGTTAGAGCTTCATCCATTTCGTCCTTATAGTCATCCATATCTATGTCTTTACTAAAAGATAGCTCAACTTCAAATTTTTTAACTCCGTCAGCTTTCTTTAAATTAAGTATCATAGCATGTTCAGGATCTGATATAGCAAAACCTTCATCAATTGATAAAGTATTTACAAATATAGTAATCCCTTTTTCTGAACTAATCTCTTTTATTTTCTCTTCAACAATTTTTTTATCTTCTTCTTTTAAAAGATTTAAATTGTCATTGAAATTAGCAAAAGAAAGTACTGAAAAAACTATAAAAATTATTGTCGTGTATATTTTCCTCATCTTATCTCCATTCTCCAATGTTATTTCAGTTAAATTTAAATATCAGAAATTTTATCAAGACTATTCTAAAAAAACTTAAACAGTGGTCCATCATTAAAAACTATCAATTCAAGCCCCAATGATTCCAAGTCTTTTTTTAAAAGCTCATAGAAAAAATTCTCACTTTCATAGTGTCCAAAATCCAATATACTAAGCCCATTTTCTAAAGCATCCAAAGCATCGTGATAAGCAACATCTCCAGTTATAAATAAATCTATATCTTTACTTTTAGCCATTCTCCAATAGCTCATAGCCGAACCATTTATAAGTGCAACTTTTTTAATTGAGCGGTCAAAATCTTTTGAAACTACTCTCACATTAGTTATTCCTAATTTTTCTTTTATTTGTTTAGTATAGTTATATAAGTCAATTTTTTCATCCAATGTATAAAGTCTTCCTATACCACAATCTTCTTCTTCATTCAAATCTAAAATTTTTGACTTTTCAATTCCTATTTTTTTTAAAACCCAATCATTTAAACCATTTCTTGTTGAATCTAAGTTCGTGTGAAGACAATACAAATCTATATCATTTTTTATAAGTTTTCTCAATTTTTTACCTAAAATTTCCTGCTCTCTTATAGATTTTATTGCTTTGAATATTATAGGATGATGTGTAATTATCATATCAACATTATTTTTTATGGCATTTTCTATAGCTTCTAGTGTCGCATCAATTGAAAATTGAATTTTTTTAACTGTCTTATTCATATCTCCAACTAATAAGCCAACATTATCCCATTCTTCAGCATTAGCAATAGGAAATTTTTCTTCCAATATTTTTATTATATCCTTAGATTTCATATTTTCTCCATCTATAAGCAATTTTTTCATCTATTGTAGATATTTTATAATTGCTTCCTTTTAATATTCTACTGAGTTTCACTAACATTTTAAGATTATTCTCCCTTAAAATCTTCCAATTTTTTTCTTCTACTTGGATGTCTAAGCTTCCTTAAGGCTTTAACCTCTATTTGTCTTATTCTTTCTCTAGTTACATTAAATATTTTTCCAACTTCTTCTAAAGTTTTAGGGGAACTATCATCCAAGCCATATCTGTATCTCAATACTTTTTCTTCTCTTGAACTAAGAGTTTTTAAAACTGCGTCTAATTCTTCTCTCAATATAGCTCTATTGGTAGCTTCATAAGGGCTAGTTGTCTTACTATCTTCTACGAAATCTCCAAGCTCACTATCTTCTTCACTACCCACAGGAGTTTCAAGAGATATCGGCTCCTGATTCATCTCTTGAATAGATTTTATTTTCTCAACTTCCATTTTAAGCCTCTCTGCTAAAATTTCTGGTGAAGCGTCTTTTCCTGTTTCTTGCAGATAAATTCTAGATTCTTTTTTTATCTTATTTATAGTTTCTATCATATGAACAGGTATTCTAATTGTTCTACCTTGATCAGCTATAGCTCTTGTAATAGCTTGTCTTATCCACCAAGTTGCATAAGTTGAAAATTTATATCCCTTTGTATATTCAAACTTTTCAACTGCTTTCATAAGACCTATATTTCCTTCTTGGATTAAATCTAACAATTTCAAACCTCTGTTTGTATGTTTCTTTGCTATACTTACAACCAATCTTAAATTAGATTCAATCAATTTTCTACTTGCTTCTTCATCACCTTCATAGGATTTCTGTGCATACTCTAGCTCCTCTTCATGAGTCAATAGAGGAACTTGCCCTATCTCTCTCAAATACATTTTTATAGGTTCATCAACTTTAGCACTACCGCCTATATTTAAAAGTTTCTCATTACCTAATTCATCTTCACTTATATCCTCTACTTCATCTGGATTAAATTCATCAAAATCTGTCAAAATCGCTTCTGTATCTTCGGTCCTCTCCTCTAAATAATCTCCTACATCTTGCTCATCTATATCTACAAATTCATCCTCTGCCTCTTTATAAAGTTCTCCATTTTTCTCTAGTTCATCTAACTCTTCTTGATTTACAACCTTTATTCCCTGCTCCATCATTCCACTTATAAGTTTTTCTATCTGTTCAACTGGAAAATTCTCTTTAAGTTGCTTGTTAATTTCCTCATAGCTAATTATTTTACTTTCCATTGCTTTTTTTATAAGTGCTATAGCTTTATCGTTTTTTATAAATTCTTTCAATATAAAACCTCCCAATTTAATTTCTAATCTAAAAGATTTTCCTTTATATTGTAAATTTTAATAAATTCTTCTATATTCTTTGATTTTTCTATACTATTTTTAAATTCTCCTATATCAATTTTTTTTGTGAAGTTGTCTTCTCTTTTATTTCTTATTTTCAATCTATATCTAAAATAACTTTTAAATATCTCTAGGTTTTCTCTTTCACTGGAAGATTTAGAAGATTCAAAAATGTAATCCATTACTATCCCAGCTAAATCATTATTTTTTTCAGCTTCAGTAAATTCATTACTATTCTCTATATAATTTTTAAATTCCCTCATTATATCTTTACTACTTAAAACTAAATTTTCCTTTAATTTTTTTTCAAAAAAAATAAAAATTTTAGTACTTATCTCAAACTGCATTTTTTTATTCCTAAAAAAAGAAAAATAACTTGGATTTTTTAATAACATTTTTATTATTGCTATCTCCATATTATACAATTGATTATTTTTTCTTTCTTCTTTTTTTACAAAGTCTTCTTCTTTTGATCTTATATATTTCTTTTTATTATTTTCTATTAAAGTTTTTTTCAGTACATCTAAACTTATATTTACTTTTTCTGATAATCTTTTTAAATATATTTCTTTTTCTAGTTCATTTTCCAAAGATAGAAAAAATTCTTTAAATTTTTCTATAAAATTTTGTTTAGACATAACATCTTTTAAGTCATATTCACTCGAAAATAACTTATATAAAAAATCAAAAATCTCAACTGAGTTTTTTACAACCTTTAAAAATCCATCTCTTCCTTTCAATTTTAAAAATTCATCAGGATCTTTTGCATTTTCAAATTCTAAGACTCTTATATTGAAACCCTGTGATTTTAATATATATGCTGCTCTTTCTGTAGCAGCAAGTCCAGCTTTGTCCATATCAAAAGATATCAGTATATTAGGAGAATATCTCTTTATTAATTTTGCTTGCTCTTCTGTCAAAGCTGTTCCAAGTGGAGCTATACTTGTATCAAAACCATAGTTACAAGATGATAAAACATCCATATAACCTTCCATCAGTATAGAATAATTCTTTTCCTTTATATTTCTGGCCCTTTCTATTCCATATACACTTTTTCCTTTTTTAAATATAGGTGTATCTGGTGAATTTATATATTTTGCTACTTTATCATTTTTTTCTAGGGCTCTACCTCCAAAAGCAATCACTCTACCGTGAGTCGAATAAATAGGAAAAACTATTCTATCTCTAAATGTATCATAAATTTTTTCTTCACTTTTTTTAATCAGACCTAAACTCAAAATATCTTCTGTTTTAAAGCCTTTCTCTAACAAATATTCATATAAATCTGTCCATTTATTAGTTGCATAACCTAGCTGATGTTCCTTTATTAATTCTGTATCAAAATCTCTATTAGCTAAATACTTTAATACATTAGCTGCTTCAACAGAAAATATTTTCTCCATAAAATATTTATGACTTAAATCCATAATTTCATAATATTTTTCTAAGGCTTCTAAATCTCTATCTAATTTCTGTTCTCTTATATTTATTCTATATTTTCTAGAAAGCTCCTTCACCGCTTCATTGAAAGAAATTTTCTTAAATTTAGAGTAGAATGTTATTGCATTTCCTCCTGTTCCACACACAAAACATTTACATATATTTTTATTTGGATTGACAACAAAAGAAGGATTTGTATCAGCGTGAAAAGGACATAGACCTTTGTAGTTTGCACCTGCTTTTTTTAATTCTACAAACTCTCCAACTACATCTTCTATTTTTAATTCATCTATAAGTTTATCAATATCTTCTGATTTATAATACATAACATTCACCTCCCAATCATAAGCTAATAAAAGGGAATAACCTTAAAGATTATTCCCTTAGCATTAGAATAGTAATTTTCTCATATATTCTGCTGCTCTATCATTTATATAGTCATTTTTTATTGTATCCTTAGCTTTGTTATAATCAGCTGCTTCCGCTTTTACTTCTTTTACCTTTTGATAAACTAAAGCTCCTGCTCCATTAACCTTTATTTTAACTTCATTTAAAGGACTTGCAAATATCTCCTTAGCTACTTCTGGGCTATATGCCAAATTAGGTATCATACCATCAGGACTTATTCCTTTTATCAAGATACTTTGTACTATATCCTCATCCAATTTTTGGATTTCAGAGAAAGCTACTGTTCCAGCATTTATATCATCTTTTATTTTGTTTATCTTTTCCATCTTTTCATCTATTGTTTTTTGTGATGGATTAACTATTACTAAAATATGAGAGGCTGACCAATTTCCATCTTTAGAATTACTCTCCTTCACAAAAATAATATGATAACCAAATTGAGTTTTCACAACATTTTTTACTATGGAATTAGCTTCTGCTGAACTAACAGCATTCTCAAATTCTTTAACCATCATCCCCTTAGAGAAAGCCCCTAAATCTTCATATAAATAGCCCTCTTCTCTTAAAAGAGATTTTCCATATTCTTCAAAATTATTTACATTTACTGTATTTAAAATTTTTTCAGCCTTTTGTTTTGCCTCTTCTTCATCTAATTTAGATGGTTTTATATTAACAAAAGCAAAGTTTGCATCTGCTGAGGCTTTTATTTCATATTGTGATTTATTAGCTTTAAAATAAGCTTCCAATTGTTCTTCTTTTGGCTTTATTTCTTCTCTATACTTTTTAATTAAAGCCTTCTGATATTCTTCAAGCTGCTTTAATGTACTTAAGTTATCTGAAACTTCTATACCTTTCTCTTTAGCAACTTTAGCTATGTTTATCTGCTTTTTTATATTTTCCTTAGCTAATTTTTCAGCCTTTTCTTTGCTATCAGCTCTCTGATGCATCAATTCTGAAACTGTTTGTAGAGCAAGTTCTAAATTTGTTATTTTAAAGCCTTCTTCCTCATAAGCTACAATCTCTTGTAAATCTTTGTATTCCTCAACTAAATCCTTTATTTTTGCTTCTTTTTTAGCTGTATTTAAAGCAATCGAATACTTCTTTAAACCTTCTTCTCTTTTTATATTTTTAATAATTTGCTCTTTTGAGCTTTCAAAATCTATATTCCTATTATTCACAACTGTATCATAATATTATTTTATTTAAACATCTGTAGTATTTATATCATTTTAAAAATATTATATATTTTTTACAAGAAAAAGATTTTCTTCTATTTCTGCTTTATAAGAATCTTTTGAAAAACCTTGATATTCTAGCATTCTTTTAAATTGGTCCTTATCACCAATAGCTTCTTCTGCTCTTCTAAATTCTTGATCTACTTCTGAAGATGGAACTTTTATCTTTAATTTTTTTGCTAGATCCAAAGTTAAATTTTTATCTATAACTTCATTAAAGGCAATTAACTCAATTAAACTTTTATCTATTTGATTACCATTTAGTGATGCATATTGGTTTGCTAATTCATTTTTTGTTCTTTCTATATCAAGTTTACTAATTATTTTTCCATTTAGCTCCATAGCTTCTTGAGCCTTTTTATTAGCTCGGCTTGATCTAAAACTTTCATATCCACCATAGACTAAAGATAGTAAAAATGCAAATGATATAATAATTGTGAAAGGTTTCATCACCTTACGAAATTTTCTAATAGCCATTTATCTTTACCTCACTTAAATTATTTTATATCAAGTCCGTACTTTCTTATCTTTTCATATAAAGTTGTTCTTCCTATTCCTAAAATCTTAGAAGTTTCTTGCTTATTCCATCTTGTTTTTTGTAGAGCTATTGCAATAACTACTCTTTCAACATCGTCTAAACTGTATATTTCTTGCTCTAAGATTTCTTTTAATGGTCCTACTCCTATTACTGTCTTGTTCTCAACTATATTAGATTTAGTTTTAATTTCTAACGGCAATTGTTCCACATCTAGAATTTTATCTTTTGATAAAAGTGCCATTCTTTCTATTAAATTTTTTAGTTCCATTATATTACCAGGATAGTAATATTCCATTAAAAATTTCATTGCCTCCCCAGAAATTACAGGAGTTTCTTTATGTAAAATTCTTACAACCTTATTTAAGAAATAGTTTGCAAGTATAGGAATATCCTCTTTTCTTTCTCTTAAAGGCGGTACTTCAATTGGAAATGCTGTAAGTCTATGGAATAAATCCTTTCTAAATTTCCCTTTTTCAGTTTCTTCTTTAAGATCAATATCTGTTCCTACTAAAAATCTTACATTAGCTCTTCTTACCTTAGTTCCTCCAACTCTTTTAAATTCACCATATTCTATAGCTTTTAAAAGTCTAGTTTGAATCTTTATATCCATTTTAGAAATATCTTCTATATAAATAGTTCCACCATCTATTTCTTCAAGAATACCTCTTTTACTTGCACTAGCTCCTAAGAAAGCTCCTCTTTCATAACCAAATAGTTCTCTTTCTATAAGTTCTCCTGGGTAGATGGCACAACTTATCTGTGCATACTTTCCTCTATTTCTATCACTCTTTTTATAAATTTCTTTGGCAACTATATCCTTACCTACTCCTGTTTCTCCAACTATAAGTATAGGTAAATCACTATCCGCTACCTTTTCTATCATAGTTTTTACATCTTTTATCTTTGCAGACTGTCCTATTATATCTGTATCTTCTTCTAAAACTAATAATCTTTCTTCCAGTCTTTTATTTTCTTTCATTAACTCTAAACCATTTAAAGAAGGAATAATAACCTTATCTAAATCTTCAACCTTCACAGGTTTTGCTAAATAAGCATAAATTCCTGCTTTTTTTATTTCAGCTATAGTTTCTGCTGTTTCATTTTCTATTAAAGCTATTGTTACAAAGTCCTTTCCTATACTTGATAATTTTTTCTTAGATTCAGCAAAATTAAAAGAATTTAAATTATTATCCAATAAAACTATTTCAAAGTCACTCTCTCTTATCATATCTATAGCATCCAATAAATTACTAAATGTTATCACTTCATATTTTTCTGCTAATTCTTTTCTTATTTGTTTTAATACTTCCTTTTTTTCAGAAATTGCTAATATTGCGTTTTTCATTTTTCCTCCTTTTCTAAAACAAATCATTTTTTTAAATTTACATCATAATGTATTATAACAGATGTTTTGTATAATTTCAAGACTTATACAAAATTTTTAATTTTATATTTTTTAATATCTTTTATTTAAAAAAATAATTTCCATATATCATTTAAACTTATTACTATAATAAAAAATAGTAGTAACATCATACCACCCTTATGCAATTTTTCTTCCCATTTTTTATTTACTTTAAACCCCAGAATTTCAAATAATACAAAAAGGATTCTTCCTCCATCAAGCGCAGGTATAGGAAGTAAATTTAAAATTCCTATATTTATAGATAAAATTACTATCAGGCTTGATATTGCTACAAAACCAAATTGTGACATCTCACCTATAACTTTAAATATTCCCACAGGTCCACTGACTTCTTTTAAAGAAACTTTACCTCCAAAGAGATGAGTAAAACCAACAAGTGTATCTTTAAATATGTTTTTAAATGTTAGGGCTGCATATTTTAAACTTTCTGTAGTACTTGTTTTTATATGCTTTACCACTGGATTTATTCCCAATACATATCTATCATTAACTTCATCCTTCATAAGTTTTAACTTTAAAAGTTTTTCTTCTTTTTCTCTTTCAACTTTTACATCTATTTCTATTTTTCCATTTAAACTCTCAATTTTTTGAGGAATATCTATCCATTTTTCTATCTTTTCCCCATCTATTTCTAATATTTTATCGTTTTCTAAAAGTATTCCATAATTTATACTCTTCTCTGCTACTGTTCCTACATAAGTTCCACTTTCGTATTCAAGTCTGCCTGCTAATTTCATTGTAAGGAAAAGTATAATAAAGGCTGTGAGAAAATTCATAAATACACCTGCAAAAAGAACTATAAATCTTTGATAAGCAGGTTTTTTATTAAAACCATTTTCTACCTCACTTCCTATTTCCATTCCCTCTATATTGACATAGCCTCCTATAGGTATAGCTCTAAAGGAATACATTGTTTTTCCTGTTTCTGCAGAAAATACTTGTGGGCCCATTCCTACAGAAAATTCACTTACTGGAATCTTAAAAAACTTCGCAGTAAAAAAATGTCCCAATTCATGTAGAAAAATTATTATACCCAGTACTATAACTGCTATTAAAATTGACATATTTACTCTCCTTTTATAAGATCTTTTACTTTATCAAAAATCTCATCATTTATCTCTTCTATCTTCCTCACTTCATCGTTTTTAACGCATTCAATTTCCGTCCAAATATATTTTCTAGATAAAAAACAGGCGTTATCATAAGATTTTTTTAAATAGTCCTCATTCAATTCATGAATATCTTTCTTTTTTTCACCTGTAATTTTATTTTTTCTCTCAGCCATTAAAATTTTAGCTTTTTCTATGGGCATTTTTAAAAAAAATACCCTATCTGGTCTAGGAATTTCTATTTTTTCGTATTCTAAATCTTCTAACCACTTCAAATATTCAATTTTTTCCTTTTCATTTACTATTTTTGAAGCCTGATGTATCATATTTGAAGTTACATATCTATCTGTTACTATTATATAGTCATCTCTATAGAACTTTTCCCATTCCTGTTTAAAGGAAGCATACCTATCTATGGCATACATAGTGGATACTGGGTAAGGATTAATTTGGTTTGCATCATCTCCAAACTTCCCAGCTAAATACATTTTAACAGGTTCACAGGCTGGACTATTATAATTAGGAAAAGAAATTTTTACCGTCTTAGTATATATTTTTTTTATTCTTTCATATAGTAATTTTGTCTGAGTTTCCTTGCCACTTGAATCAGTTCCTTCTATTACTATTATCTTTCCCATTTTTCTCTCACCTTTATTCTAATTTCTCTATCAACATTTTTTATAATATCAAGTGCATCATCTCTATCTAAGTTTATAATACTATGCTCATCCATTGACTCTTCTATGATAGAATAAATCTCTAAAAATTTTATTTTTCCCTTCAAAAATAAGTCAACTGCCACTTCATTAGCTGCATTAAAAACAGTTGTCAGAGTATGACCTCCTCTTCCAGCTCTATATGCCAAGTCTATGCTTCTAAATACTTTTCTATCTACTTCTTCAAAGCTTAAATTTGAATATTTTTTAAAATCCATTGTTTCTATAGCAGAATTAAAGTCTTTTTTAGGATAGCTTAAAGCATAAAGTATTGGAGTTTTCATATCTGGAACTCCCATCTGAGATATTATGCTACCATCTATATATTCAACCATTGAATGAATTATACTCTGTGGATGTACTATAACATCTATTCTGTCATAGCTCAAGCCAAATAACTCATGAGCTTCTATAATCTCTAATCCCTTGTTAACAAGAGTCGAAGAATCAATTGTTATCTTCCTTCCCATTGACCAGTTAGGATGTTTTAATGCTTGTTCCACAGTTACATTTTTTAAATCATCTAATGAACTTCCTCTAAAGCTCCCTCCACTTGCAGTTAAAATAAGTTTTTTTATATCTTCTTTTCGAAATCCTTGCATAGATTGAAAAATAGCTGAATGTTCACTGTCAACTGGAATTATCTCTGCATTTTTATACTGTTTTAACAATCTATTTATATAAAAACCAGCTGAAACCATAGTTTCTTTGTTAGCAAGCGCTACTCTCTTTTCTCTTTTTATAGCTTCAACTGTTGCATCTATTCCAATAGAACCACTTACAGCAGTTAAAATAATATCATATTCTGCTATTTTAGATATTTCTGCTAAGCCTTTGTCACCAACAAAAAATTTAATTCCTTTATACTTATTCTCTAAATTCTCTCTATCTTTTTCATTACCAACACATACATACTTTGGATAAAATTCTTCAATCTGCTTTTCAAGTAAGGTTATATTACTATTCCCACTTAAGCCAACAATCTCATATTTAGTTCTATTATTTCTCACCAGTTCCAAGGAATTTCTTCCTATACTACCAGTTGAACCAAGGATTAAAATTTTTTTCACAAAAGCCTCCGTCTATCTGATAAAAAAAGACACAAAAGGAAGAACTAAAAGCATGCTGTCGAATCTATCTAATACTCCTCCATGCCCCATAAGTATAGTTCCCGAGTCTTTAACTTCGCATTCTCTTTTAAATAAAGATTCTACTAGATCACCTAATTGAGCAACAAAAGAAATCACAACACCAATTAGGAAAGCATAAAACAACTCTTTTGCTCCCAATTTCACTTGAGATTCTACAAGTGTTAAAATAAAACTAGCTAAACCAGTAAATAGCAATGAACCTATTGCACCCTCAACAGATTTTTTAGGGCTTATCTCTGTGAATCCCTCTTTAAAAAACTTCCTTCCTATTCCTACTCCAACTATACCAGCTGATGTGTCCGATACCCACACTAAAATCTGTAAAATCATTATCAAAGTCAGTCTTGGGTTAAAACCTGATATCTCGTAATAACGATATTCAAAAAAATACAAATTTATAATTTCAGAAAATAAAATTGCAACATAGACAATACCCAAAACTGTATAAGCTACAGAAGACAAAGTCCCCTTTATTTGATTTCTAAAAACCCTATAAACTAAAATAGAAAAAACTGTTAATACCAATATTGTCTTAATATTCAAGCCCAGATAACCATAGTAATATTCAAAATAATTTAAAAATTCACTCAAACCGTCTGTCGTATTTAAGAAACTTTGCTCTAAATTTAATTGATAAGTTGTGAGTACTACTAATAAGCCCATAAATATACCAAATTTACTGTAGACTTCTCTTCCTGAAGCCTCAATCATTTTATAAAATTCACTCAATCCCACGCCCACTACAAACAGCGAGAAAATAAAAAGGGGAAAGCCTTTTAAACTGATATTAGTATATATAAATATTAAAAGTGGGACACCTATTAGAGCTACTAAAACTCTATTCCATTTAAACATTGTTAACTCCTCCAAATCTTCTTTCCCTATTTGAATAACTCTCTATTGCTTTATCAATTTCTTTTTCATCAAAATCTGGCCACAAAACATCTGTTATATAAAATTCTGAATATGCTATCTGCCAAAGTAAAAAATTTGATATTCTAAACTCTCCACTTGTTCTAATTAGCAAATCAGGATCAGGAAAATCATTGTATAAATATTTTCTAAATTTTTCTTCATCTATATTTTTATCATTGTTTTCAATCATTTTATTAACTGCATCTATAAGTTCGGCTCTACCGCCGTAGTTAAATGCAATATTTAGTGTTAGATTATTATTTTCTTTTGTTTCTTCTTGTAATTTTTCTATTTCCTCAAGTAAATCTTTAGGAACATTATCTTTTCTTCCTGAAACAAAAAATCTTATACCATTTTTAATCATAGATTTTCTTTCATTTTTTATATATTTTAAAAACAAAGACATAAGTGTTGCCACCTCATCTTCTGAACGATTCCAATTCTCCGTTGAAAAAGCATATACAGTTAAATATTCAACTTTTATTTCAGAGAGATATTTTATAATCCTTCTAAGTGCTTTTGCTCCTTCTGCATGTCCAAAAGTTCTAGCTAAACCTCTTTTTTTTGCCCATCTTCCATTTCCGTCCATAATTATTGCTATATGTTTAGGAATACTTTTCTCCATTTTATCACCTCATTATTATTTCATTTTAACATGAATTTTATTTTTTGTTAAACTAATTTTGAACAGTTTTTATCAGAAGAAATTTCTAAAATTTTTTAATCTTTCAGTATAACAAATTTTATATTTTTTAAATTTTAAAAAATGGGAGAAAATTCTCCCATTTTATAAATTTATTTATTTTTTAAATAGTATTCAACACAGATTTTTTTTTCTTTCTATATGGTTCCATATGAATCGAAAAAACTGAATCTATAAGCTTTTTTGTATACGGATGAGTAGCATCTCTTACCTTTGCACCATCTATTAATTCAACAATTTTTCCATTATTCATAACAGCAATTTCATGTGCGAAGGAATTTATAAGGGCTAAATCATGACAAATAAAAACCATACTTATATTTTTTTCCCTCTGTAATTTCACCAAAAGTTCTATAATAGTTTTTTGTATAGAAACATCGAGAGCTGAAGTTGCCTCATCACAGATTAAAACTTCTGGCTCTAGAGATATTGCTCTTGCTATCCCCAGTCTTTGTTTTTGCCCTCCACTCATATTTTGAGCATATTTATATATGAAATTTTCTGGAAGCTCTACCATTTTTAACAAATCTGTTGCAATTTTTTCTTTTTCAGATTTTTTTATCCTTTTATAATTAAGCAATGGTTCAGTCAAAATTTCTAAAACATTCATTTTAGGATTAAAAGCCGTCCATGGATCTTGAAATACCATCTGTATATTCTGTCTATTTTCCCAAACTTCTCTCTCAGAAAATTTGCTTATATCTTTCCCATGATATAAAATTTCTCCTGAACTTGGTTTTTCTAAATTCATAAGCATTCTTATAAAGGTTGTCTTCCCAGAACCTGACTCTCCAACTATTCCTAGAGTTTTTCCTCTGTAGACTTTTAAATTGATTTTGTCACAAGCTATCATTTCTTTTCCATCATAAGTTGAGAAAATTTTGGTCAAATTTTTACTCTCTAATATCATTTCTTTTTCACTAGACAAATCTCTCACCATCCATTTCCAAAACTGCTGACAATAATTTTTTAGTATAATCACTCTTTGGTTTTTTTATAACTTCATCTCTAGTTCCTTTATCAACTATTTTTCCATTTTGCATAACTATAATTTTATCAGCCATATAGGCTGCTACTCCAAGGTTATGTGTAACAATTATTATTCCTGTATTAAATTCATCTCTAAGCCTCATAAATTCTCTTACTATCTCAGCTTGAGTTGTAACATCTAAAGCTGAAGTGGGTTCATCTGCTAATATTAAATTGGGATAAAAAGTCAGAGCCATAGCTATTCCAACTCTTTGTTTCATTCCACCAGATAGTTGATGTGGGTAGCTTTCCATAACATTTTTTGGATTATGTAGATGAACCTTCTCAAGAAATGAAATAGCTTTTTTTTCTGCCTCTTCCTTAGAAATAATTTCATGACTTTTAATATACTCTACATACTGGCTTCCAATTTTCCTCAAAGGATTAAGAGCTCCACCTGAATCCTGAGAAACCATTGTGATTTCAGTTCCTCTTAGAGTTAACCAGTCTTTCAAATTTTTATCTGTCAGTGATTTTCCTCCATATAATATGCTCCCTGAAAGTACTTTTCCACCCTTCGCTAAGAGTCCCATTATAGCTCGAAGAACTGTCGATTTTCCGCTGCCACTTTCCCCAACTATACTTACAATCTCTCCCTTTTTTAAAGATAGAGAAAAATTTTCTACAACTGGTTTTTTATCTGCATATTGTATCGTCAAGTCTTTTATTTCTAGCATAGTTTCTCCTCTACTCTGCTAAACCAACTTCTGTTGTTATCCAGTAGTAATCCATTGGAAACATAGTTAAACCTGTCACTCTTTTATTTGAGAATAAATATGTTGTTTCATGTCCAAAAAATATTGTAGCCGCATCATTCATTAATATTTGTTGAACTTCTATAGCTATATCTTTTCTTCTATTTCTATCAAATGTACCTTTTAATTCATCTAGTAAAGCATCAACTTTTGAATTAGAATATCCTGCTTTATTTGATGCAGATTGACTATGCCAATTTTCATATAAATAGTTTTCAGGATCTCCTGTATTAGCAACTAGAACGTTCCAAATTAATAGATCAAAATTTCCTGAATCACGCATATCAAGTAGTGTTTCATAACTTACAGGTTTTAAACTAACTTTAACTCCAATATCTTTCAAATTTACCTGTGCGGCTTGAGCATAAATTCCCAATTCTGCTCTACTCGTATATATAACAAAATTTAAATCTAATTTAGTTCCATCAGGTTTTTCTACAAAGCCATCTCCATCTATATCTTTATATCCTGCCTTAGCTAAAATTTCTTTTGCTGATTCTGGATTATAAGTATTTTCATCCAATAATTTATCAAATCCAAAATCAAGTGTAGGAGGAATAGGTGCTTTTCCTGGTGTAGCTGCCCCTCCTAATAAATTTTGTGTATAAGCTTGCTTATCTAAGGCTCTTATTATTGCTTGACGTAATGCTAAATCTTTTAAAGCTCCATTCTGATTCATAAAAGAATAAGTTGTTCTAAGTGATTTTAGTTCTTGAACCACTATATCTTCTTGCCCTTCAAAATCTGCTTTGTTGTTTACCTTTAAGTTATATGCTATGTCAATTTCTCCTGATTTCAAAGATAAGGCTCTTGTATTTTGGTCATTTATGTCTTTAAAAGTTACCTTATCTAATTTAGGACTTGTTCCCCAATATAATTCATTTTTCTCAACTACGGAATATTCTCCTGCTTTGAACTCTGTAAACTTATATGGTCCTGTGCATATAGGACCTTTAGCTGCAAATTCATCAGTATTAACACTTGTGTCAACTATTAAAAACAAAGGGTCTGCCAATGATTGTACTAAAACAGCTTTTGGTGTTGTTGTTTTTATTTTTAAAGCCTGTCCATCAGCTTCAATACTTTCGTATTTAAAATATCCTTCTGCTCTTTTTGTTTTTGCAAATGTTCTTTCAAGAGAGTTTTTAACAGCCTCTGCTGTCAAAGCATTCCCATTAGAAAACTTAACTCCATCTCTAATTTTAAATGTCCAAGTCAAATGGTCATCACTGACTTCCCAACTTTCAGCAAGTAGAGGCTGTAACTGACCATCTTTATCAAAACGTACCAGATTTTCTCCAACTCCATAACGAGTTATAACCCAACTAAAATACTGTTCTGTTGGTTCTAACGTATCTGCAAAACTTGTTACTCCTACAACTATTTCTTGAGGTTTTACCTCTGTTTTTGCTTGTTCTTTTGTACCTCCACAAGCTACAAATAAACTTAACATTAAAGCTAACAATGAAAACAGTCCAAATTTTTTAAACATTTTTTTCACTTTTTCTTACTCCTTTCTTTGATTTTATATATTTTAAGATCTTAGCAACTAATCAATTTTTATATCTATAATATCTCTGAAACTATCTCCTAGCATATTAAATATTACAACTACTGTAACTATTGCCATACCAGGGTATATCATAAGCCACGGAGCTCTTGCTAAATATGTCCTACCTTCATTTAACATTGCTCCCCATTCAGGTATAGGAGGTTGAGCTCCAAAACCTAAAAATGATAGAGCTGCGATCTCTAACATTAAAGCTCCTATATCTGAAACAGCTGTTACTAACATCATCGTAAACATATTAGGAAGTATATATTTAAATAAAATTCCATAAGTTCTACTTCCTGTTACCTTAGCTGCCTCTATATAAACTTCCTGTTTTATTTTTAAAACCATAGCTCTTGAAAGCCTTGCATACTTAACCCATGTCACTGCTGAAATTGCAATAATAGCATTTATTACACTAGGACCTAAAAGACCTGCTATAGCTATTGCTAATATAAGCCCAGGAAAAGATACCATCATATCCCCTAGCCTCATTATAATAATATCTACCCACGAGCCAAAATATCCAGCTATTATTCCTAAAAATGTTCCAAGAAAAAAAATTATCGTTATAAGAGTTAAAGTCATAAAAAGTGAATACCTCGTACCATATATTATTCTTGAAAGTAAATCTCTTCCTAAAATATCTGTTCCCAATAAATATTGTGAAGAAGGTGCTTTCAGGCTATCTGTCATTATAGCTTCAAAAGGATCTTTTGGTGATATATGAGGTGCAAATACTGCAATTAATATAATTATAATTGATAAAATAAGAAAAATTGTAAATTGCAAGTGTTTTTTTATAAAATCCATAATTTTCACTTAAATAGCCCCCTTTACTCTAGAATCTATATATTTATATGAAAAATCAACTATCATATTTATAATTAAATATATAAGTGCTATAAGTAAAACATAGGCTTGTATTAAAGGATAATCCCTATATGATATCGCTTTCACTGCCATACTACCCATACCTGGCCAATTATAAATTATTTCAACTACTGCTGTTCCACCTAAAAGACTTCCTAAAGATAGACCTAAAAGTGTAATAAGGGGTAACATTGCATTTGGTAATACATGCTTCCATAGTATTACACTTTCTTTTATGCCTCTCATTCTGGCGCCAGCTACATAAGATTTGTCCAACTCTTCTAAAAATATATGTCTGACTTGTCTTGTGTATTTTGCTGACATAGCCAAGCTTATTGTAAGAGCTGGTAATATAATGGATTTAAAATCTGTTTTTCCTCCTGATACACTCACCCATTTTAACATTACACCAAAAATACTTAAAAAAATTAAACCTAACCAAAAACTAGGAACAGAAATTCCAATAAATGTTAACATTCTTATAAAATAATCCTGCCATTTATTAACTTTAATTGCTGCTAATATCCCTAAAGGTACAGAAATTATCAACATAAAAAATAAAGAAAGCAATGATAAATTTAAAGTTGGTAAAAAAGCTCTAGCTATTTTTTCTGTCACTGGTATTCTAAGAGAATATGATTTTCCCATATCTCCGCTGGCAACTGAATAGCACCATGATGCATACTGCTCAATAAAAGGTTTATCCAACCCTAGTTCTGCTCTTGTCTGTGCTAACAATTCTGGAGTAGGTATATGCCCACATTCAGTCAACATTATTTCAGCAGGATCTCCAGGCGATAAATAAGTCAAACTAAAGGTAAAAAAACTTATTCCTATAAGAACTACTAAAACTTGTATCAATTTACTATAAATTCTTTTATTACTCTTCATTCCTATCCCTCTCAAATTTTTATTTTCCCTTAATTTCTTTATTAACATATTTTATAAATGCTACAGTAAATAGCACAGCAGTTACAAACCAAGTTATTGGATAAACAAAAGCAACCCCTTGAAAACCCAAATTTAATCTGGAAATTATTGTCAATAGAATTATTCTAAAAACACATAAAACTCCTATTATTATAGACATTGAAGTTATTGAATAACCCATTCCTCTAACTGAAGCACCCATAGTTTCCAAAATAGAATATAAAAAATAAAAAGGGAATGTTGTAAAAATTATTCTTAAACCTAAATTTATAACTATTTTATCTTTTATAAAAATTCTAAAAAATGTTGTTGGAAAAAATAAAATTATAAATGCAATAACCACTGTTACTCCACAGGATAATATTGTAGTTAAAAAAGTCCCTTTTTTTAATCTAACATAATTTTTTGCCCCTGTATTTTGTCCAGAAAATATTGTCATTGCCTGCCCTAATGCTACTATGGGCATCCAAATAAAATTTTCTAATTTAAAATACATAGCATAAGCAGCTACTGCATCTCCACCATAACCATTTATATAATACTGCACTGCTATATTTGAAAAAGTTATTAACATAGATTGTAAACCTGCGGGCAAACCATAGTATAAGATTTTTTTTAAAATAGAGAAATCTACTTTAAATGAATCTAATTTTAACTTTATTATAGATGCATTTCTAAATAAATAAAAAATCACTAAAGTTGCTGTAAAACTTTGAGAAATAAATGTTGCTATAGCAACTCCTGCAACACCCATTTTAAAAAGGATAATAAATACAGCATTTGCTATAACATTTAAAAACCCTCCTATAGCAAGTATATAAAAGGGTGTCTTAGAGTTTCCTGAAGAACGAATAATTCCAGAACCCATATTATATAAAATCATTGGTATCATACTTAAAAAATATATTTTTAAATATAAAACTGCTTCTGTCATTATTTCTTGTGGAGTATTCATAATATTTAAAAGTTTTTTTGAAAAAATTAAGCCTACTATTGTTAAAATAATACCACTTAATAAGGCAAATGAAATTGCTGTATGTGCCGTTTTATTCGCAGCACTGACATCCTTTGCTCCAATTTTTTGAGAGACAACTATTCCAACTCCAACAGACACTCCCGTAAGTAAGCCTATCAAACAAGTAAATAAAAGACCACTTGCTCCTACTGCCGCTGCTGCTCTCTTGTTTATAAAATTTCCAACAAAGATCATATCTGCTGTATTATAAAGCTGTTGTATCAAACTTCCTCCTAAAAGTGGAAGCGAAAAAAATACTATAGCTTTTAGTATATTACCTTCTGTCATAATATTCATCTTTTTTGACATTATCTATTTTTATTTCTCCTTTATCATATCTTTATTCATAATAAATTCTATATTAAATTTCCTTTATTGTCAATCAATTTTCATAAGCTAAACATTTTATTTTTTTAAAATATTTTGTATAACTTAACAAAATCTTACAGTTAAGTTAGTATTGTTCTTGTTTTTCTTTTATGCTATAATTTATAAAATAGTTTAAAAGGAGAACAACTATGAAAAATAAAATCTTAGTTTTTATATTTATATTTTTTTCATTTTTTAATAAATTTATTTTAGCAAATCCTTATACACCATATTCACACCAATGGAATGCTTATCAACAACAATTATACGGTGCTATGGAAGAACAAAAAAAACGAGAAGCTGAATGGGCAGCACAGCAGGAGCAAATAAAAAAGCAAAATAATTCTCAAAAAACATTTTACGAACTACAGGCAGAAAATACTAATAAAGTCATCCTCTATAAAGTGTTTGTGTATAACAGTAAAACTGGAGAGGGTATTTATGATATTGTAGAAGGCTATGACTATGATGATTCTATTAAAATAATGAAAAAGGTAGCAAAAAAAGAATTTAACTTAAAATGTGATGATGGAATTGCATGGGGAGGTACTGCTTCAAGAAAGCTCTATGGCTCTGTTGCAATGGGTATAGTTAATGGAAGATATGTAGCTTATTATAAACATGGAGGCTATACTGACGAAGAGAGAGATAGATTTTCTTTAGAGAAATGTCAATCTGAGGCTTCAAATTGTGAAATTATAATATCTAATTTTTAAATTTAAAACTTTACAATATTTTTATTAAAAAATATATTTTATGTTTTCTTATATACAAAAAAACTGAATGGAAAAATTTCCATTCAGTTTTTTATATTTCGTTTATTTTTTAAAATTTATATTGTAGTCCTGCTGAGAACACTGAGTCTGCTCTCTTTCC
>NZ_JAUMYY010000018.1 GCF_030528405.1 Fusobacterium sp. | reverse complement strand
CAGAATATCTTTTTTCATCATACTCCAAGTTCCTCATCTGCTCTGCTATTCTATTAATTTTTATACTAATCTCACTCAGTTGACTCTCTAAAAATTCATTTCTTTCCTCTATACTTAAAAGTTCTTTTTCTTTTTCTTCTAATAATTTTTTAGTATTCTTTTTATTTTCATCAACTTCCAAATATTTTTGATTTAATAAATCTAATTCCTGTCTATAATTCCCTATTTCACTTTGGCTGCTTGCAATCCTTTTATTTGTTATTTCTATATCATTTACTACATTCAATTTTTGAAGTTCCAAATCTCTTCTTTTCTTGTTTTTACTTTCAATTGAAATTTCAATTTTCTTTTTCTCTTCTTCAAGTTTTGATATATTTTCTTCAAAGTCCTTATTTTCAATTTCCATTTCTGCTATATTTTTTTTAAGACTTTCTTGATTGAGAAAAGCTTCCTCTAAATCACTTTTTTTAACTTCTATTTTAAGAATTATATTCTTTCTAGTCTCTTCTTTTGAATTTCTTTCTTTTTTAAAATTCTCTATTCTTTCTGAACTTATTGCCTTTTCTTTTTCCTTTTCAGAGATTATATCTCTCAAATCTTTATTTCTTAAGCTTATATTACTTATTTCTTTTCTGACTTCTTCTTTTTCAAGTTCAATAAAATTTAATCTATTTTTAGTTTTTTCAAATTTTTCTCTTATTTCACTACAAGATATTTCAAGCTTGCTTTTAAATTCTTCATTATCTTTAGCCTGTTTTTCTTTTACTACAAGCTCAGTTAAATATATACCTTTAGCTAGAGAATTTTTTTCTTCTCTTAAATTTAAAAATTTTTGAGCTAGTTCAGCCTGCTTCTCTATCTTATTCTTATTTTCCCTAGTTTCATTGAGAATAATTTCTACTTTATCCAATTCATTCTCAATATTCATTAAATTTTTAAGACTTTCAGTTTTATTAGCCTGCAATTTTTTTATTCCTGCTGCCTCTTCTATAATACCTTTAACTTCCTTAGCAGAGGAGTTGATTATTCTTTCTACTTTGCCTTGCCCTATAACAGAATATGCAGTTTTTCCTATCCCCGTATCTAAAAATAGGCTGCCTATATCCTTAAGTCTAGATTTGATATCATTTATTAGATATTCATTCTCACCAGAAAGATTTATTCTTCTTGTAATTTTAACTGTTTCACTGTCTATATCTAAATATCTGTCTTCATTATCTATATAAAGTGAAACTTCTGCCTTATTCATAGCTTTTTTTTCTTTTCCACCAGAAAAAATTACATCTTGACTTTCTTTTGCCCTAATATTTTTGTATGACTGCTCACCTAAAACCCAAAGTACAGCATCAAGAATATTAGATTTCCCACTACCATTGGGACCAACAATAGATGTAATTCCTCTGTTAAAATCTATATATACTTTCTCACCGAAAGATTTAAAACCGTCTATCTCAACTGCCTTTAAATACATTTAAACTCCACTTTTTATTTCAAATATCTAACAAAACTCTGTCCAATATCAAGATCAGATAAATAAATTTAACAAAAAACCTTATTTTTTAATAATTAGCAATATAGTATACCACAAAATAAGTTAGTACACTACTATAAAAATTTTATATCAACTTTTATTTTTTCTAAAAAGATGTTACTATTTAATTATTAAATTTATTAGGGAGGTAAAAATGAAAAATATAGAAATAAATACTTTTTTAGACTATAAATTTCTTTCTAATTTAGACTTTAATCCAGAGGGAACAATATTTGCTTTCACTCTGGCTGAAGCAGATTTAGAAAAAAATAACTATAGGCATTCCATCTGGACATATAATTTAAAAACTAAAAAATTTAGAAAAATTACTCATACAAATAAAGAAAAAAATTCTATTTGGTTAAATAATGATATAATACTTTTCAGTTCCGACAGAAATGAAAATTTACAGACTAAAATTAAATCTGGAGAAACTTGGACTAGTTTTTTTGCAATAGATATAGCAAATGGTGGAGAAGCTTATGAGTATATGAAAATTCCTGTGCAAGTAAGTGCTATAAAAAAGATTGATGAGAATAATTTTATATTGACTGCAAGCTTTGATAACAACTCTTTAAATATAAATAATTTGAAAGGGGAAGAGAGAGAGAAAGCAATCAAAACATTTGAAGAAAACAAGGACTATGAAATAATTGATGAAATTCCATTTTGGTTTAACGGACAGGGATTTATTAATAAAAAAAGAAATAGATTATATCACTTCAACTCACTTAATAATGAACTTACTGCAATTACTGACGAATTAACCAATGTTGATTTATTTAACTTAAAGGATAAAAAAATAATTTTTATTGCTGAAAGATATAAGGACAAATTACAAAGTACTAATTATGTAGCAAGCTATAATTTAGAAAGCAAAGAATTTAAATATATTTTTGAAGATGGAAGATATAATTTTAGTTATGCCAATTTTATAGAGGATAAAATAATTTTGGCTCTTTCTGATATGAAAAAATTTGGAATAAATGAAAATCATCAGCTTTATATTTTTAATGAGGGGAATTTGGAACTGCTACATGCAAATGATACTTGGCTTGCTAATACTGTCGGTAGTGACTGTAGATTGGGTGGAGGTAAAAATTTCAAAATAGTTAAAGATAAACTTTATTTTATTTCAACTTTAAATGACAGCTCCTATCTAAATTCTCTTTCTCTTCAGGGTATGCATAAAATATTAACTGAGGATGAAGGTTCTATAGATTGTTTTGATGTAGTAGATGATAAAGTTGTATATATAGGTATGCATAACTATAGATTACAGGAGATTTATGAGTTAAAGGATAAAAAATCTGAAAAACTAAGCACTTTCAATGATAAAATTTTAGAAAATTTTAAAATTTCTTTGCCTGAAAAATTTATTTTTGAAACTAATGGAGATAAGACAGAAGGATTTGTAATTAAGCCTGTAAATTTTGAGGTTGGGAAAAACTATCCTGCTATACTTGATATACATGGAGGTCCAAAAACTGTTTATGGTTATGTTTTCTATCATGAAATGCAGGTTTGGGCAAATATGGGATACTTTGTTTTCTTTACTAATCCACATGGCAGTGATGGAAAAGGCAATGTCTTTGCTGATATAAGAGGTAAATATGGTACCATCGATTATGAGGATCTAATGAATTTTACAGATTTAGTCCTAGAAAAATATCCTGTTGATAAGAATAGAATTGGAGTAACAGGCGGTTCTTATGGCGGTTTTATGACCAACTGGATTATAGGGCATACTGATAGATTTAGCTGTGCTGCTTCACAAAGGTCTATCTCCAACTGGATTTCAAAATTTGGAACAACTGATATAGGCTACTATTTTAATGCAGATCAAAATCAATCTACACCGTGGATAAACCACGATAAACTTTGGTGGCATTCTCCACTTAAATATGCAGATAAAGCTAAAACTCCTACTCTTTTTATACACTCGGAAGAAGATTACCGATGTTGGCTTCCAGAGGGGCTACAGATGTTTACAGCACTAAAATATCACGGAATTGATGCCAGACTTTGTATGTTTAAAGGTGAAAATCATGAACTTTCAAGAAGTGGAAAACCTAAACATAGAATTAAAAGACTTCAAGAAATTACAAATTGGTTTGAAAAATATCTAAAATAAAAATTTAAAAAGCCATTACATATTATTAATTAAATTTTTATAAAATTAAAAATATATGCAATGGCTTTTTAATTTATAACTGCTTATTTCTTACCATTTATACCCAACTTTGGCTCCTATTTCTATATTATCAGTAGCAGAGTTTTTCATATATCCACCTTCTATTCCATATAATATCCCTGAATCTCTTATTACATCATAACCTAAGGATATTTTTATAAAATTATTTTTTTCCTTATCTCCACTTATTTTAAAAGAACTTGTTGAGTTATTAATCTTTCCAACTAAATCCTTATTATTATATCCATGTAAACCTCTTACTACGGATATTCCTCCTCTCATCTGACTTAACATACCATATTCGTATAATTTTTTTGTTAAATCCAGTCCAACTTCTGCAGTTAGGTATTGGAAATTTTGCCTATTTACACTGATATCTGCTCCTGTTTCAGAATTTTCTTTCATAGCTCCTTGATTTATATATTGATATGACAATTTAGATTTAAGTCTCAATGAAATTTCTCGAGGAAGTTGATAACTGTATACAAAACCTAAATAGCTATCCAGTCCTTTTATTCTTCCTTTACCTGTAAATTTTAATGTTTGATATTTATTTTTAGCTATCCTACTCACTTCATATCTTCCATTTTGTATTGCCATTCCACCTATAAGATTAAATGAAGAAGCAAATTTTTTATTTAAGTAAGTTCCTAAGTAAACAGTATCATTCTTGGAAGCAGTTGATTCAAGAGGACCTTCATTCAGTTTTGTTCCAAAACCCCCAAAAATAATTCCTCCCTGTAGATCGTAATCTAAATCTCTACTTACTAACATATACATACCAGATATATTTCCTTTGATATCTTTCTTCACTATTCTATTTGTAAGAGAACCTCCATAGTGCATATTCCCTTGCCCAAGCATATTTGCTTCATTGTGAAATGCTATCATAGAAAACAATTGCATTTCATCTCTGGCAAATTTATTTAAACGACTGTAGATATTTTTTTCAGTATATTGCTTTGCCATCTTCTTAAACTCTAACAGTGCTTCTTCTTCTCTTGTGCCACCTTGTAGTGTTTTTTTATTAGTTGTTGTAAATGTTCTTGCAAAAGTTCCTAAAGAATCACTGTTTTTTAAGCTCTTATAAAATTCCTCATATTTTTGATCTAGTCCTTCTATACTATCTTTTATTTTAACTATCGCTATTGAATTACTTCCATCTTTTGTGGCTTTTTTATTCTTCCAATATTCATCAGATTTTATTGTTATCAAATCCTTCTCTTGCCTATCATTAAAGAGTCCTTCTTTTATTTCAAAGCTCGCCTTGCCTGCCTTTATTTCCTCTGGACTTGCTTTTCTTGTAGGAACTGTTATTTCATGTGCTATAGAATCAGAAACTACTTGCATAATATCCGTTCTCATTCCTGTATCCGTTGAATAAGTATATTCCATAGCTCTTCCCAAATTTATAATTTCATCTTTATTAAAGTTAGCTACCATAAACTGTAAAGCCCTATCCTTAGTTTTTTCTGAACCTTTTGTCACATCATTAAAAAGCATTTTTTGATCTGAATTATAAAGAGCATGGTGAATTAATTCACCTTTTTCATTTCTGGCTTTCTGTGTTTCTGTATCATTTTTTTCAACTTCAAAGGCAACCGAATATCTCCCTGAACGAGAGGTCTTTACATCATCATTAAAATGAGTTCCTACTAATAACTTTGTTACATTTTTTAACTTTGCAGAAGGAGCAAAAACAATATTTGTTCCCTCACCCGTAACTGCCTCTCTTATAGATAAAATATTATAACCCTCTCCTAAGTCTACAGTTCCTTCAACTCTTCCTTTTCCACGAAATTCTATATATTTAGCCTCTTCAATTAAACTAAGTTTTCCTTCTGCGTATATACCACTTCCATGTCCATCTTCTTTTATGTATAAACCTTCCCATTTTTTATCAAAGGCTACTCTCGGATCTACCTCTGTTTTTAATTTATAAAGTTCTTCTATTTCTGCTAATATAGCCTTGTACTTTGGATTACCATTTATTTTTGCATAATCTAAACCTAATGATAATTTATGACGACTTATATATATGTCATAGTCAAACCATCTATCAATGCCTCTTAATTTTCCTTCTATTTCTTTTATTCTTTTTTCTTTCACCTCAGCTGGGACAGAAGAAGCTTTCTCTAATTTTTTTAAATCTTCTTCGAAAGCTTGTTTAGAATAACTTTTCTTTGCTTCCTCTAAAGATTTTCCTGCTTTAATTTCAGCTTCTATTTTTTTATTATAGTTCTGCCATTCCTTTGTATCTGTTAATTTTTTACCTTGTACGAGTACTCCTTTTTCTATCACTGACTTCTTATTGTCTACATAGATACTTCCATCTGTACTTAAAAAATAAGGATATCTTTTACTATTTTTAAATTCTTCATATAAGCTTATTTCAGTGAAAACTTCACCACGCTCATCTATATTAACATTCCAAAAAATTTCATTACCATCTGTATCATACAGTTTACCATTTTTTATTACACTATCTATTTTCATTTTATCTTTCAAATGATTTTTTAAATGTTTTACAATTTCATCATTAGTCTTACCTTTATAATTTTTTTCATATTCTTCCTTACTTATTGAAGTATAAGCATTTTCATTTGTTCCCTTTATTTTTTCTTGAAATATATATCCTCCATCGACTAATGTTCCTTTATTTTTCTTAGTTTCTTCTTCAAAAGCGTTTGTATCAAGAAAAATTAAGTTCAACATTCTGTTACCATTTCCAAAATAAAATCTTTTATCTGCTGTTCTAAGCTCTTTATTTATAGTATTTTTAGTTTCAGAATCTAAATCTTCAAGCTCATTTATACTATAAAATTTCTTTTTATTGGCTTTTACTAATCTTTTTTCTTCGTCCAACTGAGCCATAGGAATAAAATTTGCTTCTGATAAAAGAGGCTTTCTCTTTCCTGTTAAAGGATCTATTCTCTCCTCACTTGTTTTAGTAAAATTATTTATGCCTTTATTTTTTAATAATACATCTTCATAAGCTCCATTCTCATAAGTTCTCTCAACCTTGTAACTTGCTAGTAGGTTTGTACTTATTAATAAAGATGTTATAAAAAATAATTTATATCTGTAGTTTTTCATTTTCAATATTCCTCCGATTACAATTTTATATAAGATTAAAATTTAGCAGTAAAGCCCATATAAAAACTTCTTTCAGCTGCTGGAAGAGCTTGATAAGTACTCTCTCTTAAATTATATTTTTTTCCTGTTAAATTTTTTGCTCCCACTCTAAATGTTGAATAGGCATCTGTTTTATAGGTCGCTACAGCATCAATTATTCCGTAAGAAGGAACTCTATATTTTATACTTTCATCTTTAGCTGTCATCTCTTTTATTTCCTTTTCTCCAGTGTAAACATAGGTCAAACCTAAAGAAAATCTCTCAGTGAAATCATATTTTATACCCAAAGTAAATTTAGTTTTAGGAGTCAAAGGAACTCTATCTCCGCTCTTAATATTTGCTTTTGTATTTCCTTCTTTTACTTTCGCATCTACATAAGTAAAAGATTGGCTTAAGCTTAAATTTCCAAATTTCTGTTCTGCTCCTATTTCAAAACCCATTCTTCTAGTTTTTCCTATATTTTTATATTGCCATCTCTTAATGGCTGGATTTGTTACTCCACTTTCCAACAATACAATTTCATCTTTAGTATCTGTCATAAAAGCTGAGGCACTTAAAAAAGTTCCAAATATATAATCTCTTATTCCCAACTCAAGGGTATCAACAGTTTCAGCTTTTAAATTGTTATCCTCATATATAGAAGCTATATTTGCAACTGGTTTTTTTATTTTCTTTTCTTCCTCTTTTCCTATTGCTGTTCCTGCCTGGTTTTTTCTCACCAAATCTGTATCTGGAACTTTATCTGTCAATTGAGAAGGAAATGGGCTTACAAAACTTCTTTCATATCTTACATAGATATTACCTAAATCACTGTATTTATATAGAGCTCCTACTTCTCCTGAGTAGTTCTCCATACTTCTATCTGTCTTTATAATATTTTCTTTCGATGTTATACCTGGAACTTTATTAGGACCATTTTTTCTAATACCTTGAAAATTAGTAAACTCTCCTCTAAGACCTGTGGTTATGTTAAACTTATCCGTAACATTAAATTTATTGAAGGCATAAATACCATGAATCTCTTTAGTCATATTTATGTTTATTTTATTTGTAACTGCTGAACTATCTCTATTTAAAGGTGAAATTGTACCATATTGATCAATATAAGTTTTTAAAACATCTGAACTTACATCTGAATCTCTTTTCATATTTGCCTTTAAATAATCATAGCCAATCACTAACTCTCCTTTAGCATAGTCATATTTACCTCTCAATTTCGCTCCCTTTTTAGTTTCATTAAAAGTTGCAAACATATGCGAGTGCACATTATAGAAATTGTATTCCAATGCTGTAGCTCCCAAGCCATATATATGTATAAAAACATCATCTATACTCTCTGTATTTAATTTTCTTTCCTCTTCTTGTTTATACAGAGTTGCAAGAAAAGTAAATTTATCATTAAATCTATGTTCATAATCAAGCATCTGACTATTATTTTTTGTTTCTGTATCTAAATTCAACCCCATTCCTCTTCTGTTAAAAGCAAGATCTGATTTGTACAATTCAGTAGTTCCATCATGAATATTTTTACTAGCTCTAACTTGAAATCTTATTCTATCTTGAGGGCTAAGCTTATAATCGAAACCTCCTATTATACTTTTTTCATCTTTTGATTCACCTATACGGTAAGCTTCACTATTTGTATAACTAAATCCATAATTTATATAAAGTTTTTTATTTAAATTTTGCCCTCCAGCAAATCCTATACTTCTGTTATCATATGAGCCATAATTTAAATCCAGAAAATAATTATTTTTAGTTGCATTGGAATTAGTACTTATACTTATAACACCACCCATTGAGCCACTACCATATAGAGTTGAACCTCCTCCTGGAATTATTTCTATCTTTCTTATAGCTTCAACTGGGATAGAATTTATAGGAACTGACGCCATAGCTTCTTCGTTTGGATTTATAGAAACTCCATCAACCATAACTTTTACTCTACTAAGTGCTCTATTTCCACTACCACGCATATCTATAACTGGACCAAAAGCTGTGCTTTGAACTGTAATTCCAGGTGCATCTCTCAATACTTCTTCCACATTTCTGTATTTTTTTTCTCTTATTTTTTCTTGAGTTATAATATGAACATTTTTATTTTCCCTTACAATGGGTTTATCAATACCAACTGCATTGATATTTGATTTTTCTAATTTTATAGTTTCCTCTGCACTAGCTAAAAAATGAATTGAAAATAATAACAAACTAAAAAATTTCTTTCTCATCCCTTCTCCTCTTTCTTAAAAATCTTAACTTAAAAAAAATATTCTTAAATAAGAATACTTTTTATATTTTAAAATTTTCTATTTTATTTTTATCAACCTATAGTAGATAGGATTATTTTATTTGTCAAATTTTTTTAGAAAAATATTTTTAAATTTTAACTTTATTTACTTCTAAACTTATATAAAGCATATTAAAAGCTTTGCTTTACAATATTTTTTTAAATTCAATTTATGATTTCTTAAACACTAAAAAAGAGGGGTCAGTACACACACAGCCCCTCTTATTTAAATTATATTTATTTTTTTAAAAGATTTTATGTATGATTTTTACAAACTCTTCTACATCATTTTCTTTTGTAGACCACGAACATACAAATCTTACTATCTTAAATTTGTCATTCATATTTTCTGGAGGAAAAGTTGAAAATGCAACATATTTTTCTAATTTTTTAATTTCTTCATCATTCATTTTTACAAATATTTGATTTGTTCCATCATCCACAAGCAATTCAAATTTTTTTTCTTTAAAAGCTGAAGATATTTTTCTTGCCATTTTATTTGAATATGTTCCAATTTCCTCATATAAATTTCCCTTAAACATTTCTAAAAATTGTAAACCCAAAAGTCTTCCTTTTGCAAAGAGAGCTCCTTTTTGTTTTACTGTATACTCTATTTCCTTTTTTATTTCTTCGTTTACTATGATAAGAGCTTCTCCAAATAAAAGTCCACACTTAGTTCCACCAACATAAAAAATATCACAATACTTAGCATAGTCTTCTAAATTTAAATCATTTTTTTCAGAACAAATTGCAGAAGCGAGCCTTGCTCCATCTAGATATAGATACAGTCCATACTCTTCACAAACTTTTTTTATCGCTTCTAATTCTTTTTTAGTATAAACAGTCCCCATCTCTGTAGCATTAGATATATAAACCATCTTTGGCTTTACCATATGATGATCACAGTGTCTTTCACATTCAAACTTTATTTCTTCAGGACTTATTTTATAGTTTTTTCCCTTAACTTCTATTATCTTATGACCTGTAGCTTCTATAGCACCAGTTTCATGAACAGAAATATGTCCTGTTGCACAGGCTATGACAGCTTCATGTTGTTTTAAAGAATGAGATATAGCTATTAAATTAGTCTGAGTTCCTCCAGGTATAAAATAAACAGCTGCTGATTTACAATTAAATTTTTTCTTTATCAACTCTCTAGCTTCAATACAAAACTTATCCTCTCCATAGCCCTCTGTTTCAATAAGATTTGTACTAATTAGAGTATCCAATATTTTTTGATGTGCTCCTGTACTATAATCATTTACGAAATTCAACATAAGATACACCACCCTTATTTTTAATATTTAAAATTTGAAATCTAACTGCCTAAAAGCCTCATATAGAATTATTACTGCAGAGTTTGATAAATTCAACGATCTACCCATTTTTATCATAGGTATGGTAATACAATTCTCCTTATTTCTATTCAAAATTTCCTCTGGTATCCCTCTTGACTCTGGACCAAACATAATAAAGTCGTCTGAACTATATTTGATATCTGAATAATTTTGTTTTGTCTTCGTTGTAGTATAATAAATATTTGCATTTTTATTCGCTTCTAAAAACTCTTCATAAGATTCCCATATTTTTAGATTTACTAAGTGCCAATAATCAAGACCTGATCTTTTTATCTGCTTTTCATCTAAAGAAAACCCAAGCGGTTTTATAAGATGAAGCTTAGTATTTGTTAAAACACAACTTCTACCAATATTTCCTGTATTATATGGGATTTCAGGATTAAGTAATACTATATTCATTTTTCCTCTTTTCACAGTTCTTCCAAATGACTTATATTTGAAAAATCTATTATATTGTATTTTTGATTTTCGTATTTCACTATTGTATAACTTGTATTCTTAGGAATTTTTTCATCTTTAAATTCAGAAATATCCTTTCCACTCAAATAATGAAATAGAGTTTTTAATGTTGCTCCATGACTCACTACTAAAACTCTCTCACAGTTCTTATTTAATTCAATAAATTTTTCTAGACCTCTTTTAACTCTCTCCCTAAGCTCCAAAAAACTTTCACCCTTATAAGGACTGGGATCGTAGTTTACAGGATTAATAAAAAAGTCTTCTTGTTGCTGAGGAAAGATTTTTTTAAATTCCTCCTGCTGAATACCTTCCATTTCACCCATTGAAATTTCATTAAACTCTTCAAAAATTTCTACTTCTTGTTCTCTGTCACCCTTAATATAATTTGCAGTATCATTTGCCCTTTTAAGAGAACTTGAGTAAAATTTATTGAAGTATATATCTTTTAATTTTTCACCTAAAAGCTTTGCTTGCTTTATTCCTTTTTCAGTTAAAGGAGAGTCTGATAAACCCTGAAATCTTTTTTCTGTATTCCAAACTGTCTCTCCATGTCTTACAAAATAAATTTCCATTGTTGTAAGCCTCCATATATTTTGTTATAATTATTTAAGTATAGTATAGCAAAAAAAAATTGATTTTAAAATAAGCACTAAATTTTATTTAATTTAGTTTTAAAAGTTATGGGGGTATATATGAAATTTTTAGGTGTCATTCCTGCAAGATATTTATCAACACGCTTAGAGGGCAAACCATTAAAAAAAATTCACGGACACACTATGATAGAATGGGTTTATAAAAGAGCTAAAAAATCTAATCTAGATGCTTTAATTGTTGCCACAGATGATAAAAGAATTTATGATGAAGTCATATCTTTTGGAGGTCAAGCCATTATGACAAGTCCAGAACATAGTAACGGAACTTCCAGAATAGCAGAAGTCTGCGAAAAATTAGCTGATTTTGATGTAATTATAAATATACAAGGTGATGAACCTCTTATAGAATTTAGTATGATTAACTGCTTAATAGATGCTTTCAAAGAAGATAACTCCTTACTTATGGCTACTTTAAAACATAAATTAACTGATAAAAACGAAATTGAAAATCCAAATAATGTAAAAGTAATATGTGATAAAAATGACTATGCCTTATATTTTTCAAGAGCTGTCATACCTTTTCCCAGAGAAAATGAGGGCATAAATTATTTTAAACATATTGGAATATACGCCTACAAAAGAAATTTCGTCATAGAATATTCTAATATGCCTATGAGCAGTCTTGAAAAAACAGAATCACTTGAACAATTGAGAGTTTTAGAGAATGGTTATAGAATAAAGGTCTTAGAAACTCAACATAGATTAATTGGTGTAGATACGGAAGAAAATTTAAAAGATGTTATAACATATATAGAAAAAAATAATATTGTTCTAGAATAAAGGGAGGTTCTAATTTAAATGAAAAAAAATATTTTTTATGTCATTATTTGTTGTTTTTTCCTTTTTGCTTGCTCTAAAGCTCCAGTAAAACCTAAAGGAAAACCAAAAAATGTCTATATACCTAAGGGTTCTAGTGAAACTGTTAAGAAAAAAGTTGATTTAGAATATTCTGCTTTTAAAGAACTTGGTCTACCTCTTCCAGTAAATAATTACGGTAATATGATAGACTATTTGGTTCCTGTTAATGACAATGATGATAGTTCTATAAATTTTTCACTTTTTAAAAAGTTCAATGAAAAAAAAGTATTAGAATATTACAAAAATTTAAATTTAAGAGGTCTTGGTGACTCCTCTTCTTATTGGAGATGGAAGACAAGTATAAAAAAGGCTGAACTTTATTCTAAAATTGAAACTAAATTAGCTGAAATTTCAAAAGCTAATCATAGAAATGTATTCACTTTGGAAAATAATAATTGGGTGCAAAAGCCTATTTCCAAGGTTGGAAAAGTAAAGAATGTTGAAGTTGTTGCAAGAGGTGTTTCAGGTATTATCACTCACCTTCTTATCACAAGTTCAAATGGTAAATATCTTCTTACTAAAGAGTACAATGTCAGAAGATTATTAGCTACAAATAATCAACTTTTAGGTGCAAAGGGAACAACTAATGAATATTCATCTAAACCTCTTGTAAATTCTGTTGTTTCTTTACCTTCTGCACATCTTGCTTTAGAAGAAGAAAATGGATATATAAATATTTATGGTGCAGGCTATGGTCATGGAGCAGGAATGCCTCAATATGCAGCATATACTCTATCTCAAAGAGGAAATGATTATAAAGATATACTTAAGAGATACTATAAAGATGCTAAACTTGTAAATGTTTCTAAAATTTTAGGTAAAAATACAGAAATTAAAGTTGGTATAACTTCTTCATCCAATGGAAATTTGGATCACAATAAACTTACTGTTTCAAGTTCTGGAAAATTAAGAATCTTTAATGGAGATATTGATATAAGCCTTGATGAAAATCAAAAAGTTGATATAGCTAATAAAGGTGGAAAAATAAATATAAGCACTTCAAAAGGAAAAAATTATTCTACAAATGAACCACTAAATTTCTATGCTAAAGGTTACTATCTGACACTTAGTCCAGTTGTAAAAGGTCATACATCTGCTCCGAAATATCGTGGAACTTTGACTATTTCTGCTGTAGGGAAAGCACTTAGAGTTATTAATAGTCTTGATATTGAAAAATATCTTTTGCAGGTCGTACCAAGTGAAATGCCAAGAAGTTTCGGTTTAGAAGCCTTAAAGGCTCAAGCTGTTGCAGCTCGTACTTATGCGGTAAGCGATATTCAAAAGCAAAAATATGCCCAATATGGTTTTCACATAAAAGATACTGTTGAAAGTCAAGTTTATAATAATCAAGTTGAAAATGAAGATGCTACTAAAGCCATTGAAGAAACTGAAAGTCAAATTCTTATACATTCTGATAGACCAATAGATGCTAAATATTTTTCAACATCTGCTGGCTTCACTAGTTTTGCAAATGATATTTGGTAAGCTCTCAAGGAGGCTAAGAAATGGAAGAAAATTTTCTTAAAAACATAAAAAATGAAGAAGAATATTCCAAATTTATAAAATTTTTATTTCAAGAACAAGATTTAAAATATAGAGAATTTAATGCAAAAATAATAGCTATTGACATAAATTCCCTAATAGGTATTAGAGTTCCTATAATTAGAAAAATAGCAAAAGAAATAGTTAAAGGTGATTACTTAAATTATTTGAAAATTTTTGAAAAAATGTTAAAAAAAAATAAGATTTTATACTTTGAAGAGAAGCTTATTTATTCTATAGTTTGTTGTGAAATAAAGGAAGACTTTAAAGATAAGCTTGATAAAATTGATAAAGTTATACACCTTATTGATAATTGGGCATTGTGTGATTGTGCTTTAAGCTCTGCAAAATTTGTAAGAAAAAATAAGGACGCTTTCTATGACTTTCTTTTACCTAAAATTGATTCTGAAAATCCTTGGGAACTTAGATTCATTTTAGTGAGCCTTCTTGAATATTATGTCGAGGACAAATATTTAGAAGATATTTTTAGAATTTGTGAACATATAAAAAATGAACATTACTATGTAAAAATGGCAAAAGCTTGGCTTTTATCTATTTGCTATATAAAATTTAAAGAACAGACACATAGCTTTTTGAAAGGATGTAAGCTTGATAATTGGACTGTTAATAAATCAATACAAAAAATTAGAGAATCTCTACGAATAACTAAAGAAGATAAAGAAAATATATTAACATTAAAAAGAAAATAAAATATACTTCATAAATTTATTTCTACACTTTGAAAGGACAAATTAAGAAATGATAAATAAAATAACAATTAAGGGAGCAAGACAACATAATTTAAAAAATATTGATCTTGAACTACCTAAAAATGAATTTATTGTAATAACTGGTGTCAGTGGTAGTGGAAAGTCTTCTCTTGCCTTTGATACCATTTATTCTGAAGGACAGAGAAGATATGTTGAAAGCTTATCTGCCTATGCACGACAATTCATAGGACAAATGAACAAACCAGAAGTCGACAGTATAGAAGGACTGGCTCCTGCAATTTCAATTGAACAAAAAACAACTAATCGTAATCCTCGTTCTACTGTTGGAACTATAACTGAGGTCTATGACTATCTAAGGCTTTTATTTGCTCATATAGGAACTCCACACTGTCCAATTTGCAATAGAAAAGTTGAAAGGCAGAGTGTAGATGAAATTGTTGAATCTGTAATCTCAAAATTTGAAGAAAACTC
Organism: Fusobacterium sp.; assembly: GCF_030528405.1. GTDB lineage: Bacteria > Fusobacteriota > Fusobacteriia > Fusobacteriales > Fusobacteriaceae > Fusobacterium. The sequence continues at coordinate 18,544 of NZ_JAUMYY010000018.1, read as the reverse complement.
TAAGCTTGTATTGCTTTCACCAGTTGTAAAAGATAAAAAAGGAAGTCATAAGAATATATTCTTAAATTTATTCAAAAAAGGATTTGTCAGAGCAAGAATAAATGGAGAAATCCTTTATTTAGAGGATGAAATAGAGCTTGATAAAAATAAAAAACATAATATTGAAGTTGTTATAGATAGACTTATACTAAAAAAAGAAGAAAAGGACTTTATAAGCAGACTTACTCAATCAATTGAAACTGCAACTGAGCTCTCAAATGGTAAATTAATTATAAACAATGGTGAGGAAGATTTTTTATATAGTGAAAATTATTCCTGTCCAGAACACGATGAAGTGAGCATACCAGAGCTAAATCCTAGATTATTTTCTTTTAATGCTCCTTATGGTGCCTGCCCTGAATGTAAAGGATTAGGTAAAAAATTAGAAGTTGATGAAAACAAATTAATTGAAAATGAAAATCTTTCAATCAATGATGGTGGCATATATATCCCAGGTGCCGCAAATAGAAAAGGCTACACTTGGGAAGTTTTCAAGATTATGGCAAAACATCATAATATAGATATTCATATTCCAGTCAATGAGCTTTCAAAAAGAGATTTAGATATTATTTTCTATGGTAGTGAAAAGCAATTTAGAGTTGACTATGATGGAGATGGCTTTTCTGTTCATGGTATGAGAGAATATGAAGGTGCTGTAAAAAACTTAGAAAGAAGATATTACGAAACTTTTTCTGAAGCACAAAAAGAAGAAATTGAAAATAAATTTATGATTGAAAAAATCTGTAAAATTTGTCATGGAAAAAGATTGAAAGATGAAGTTCTGGCTGTAACTGTGAATGATAAAAATATAATGGAAATCTGTGATATGAGCATAAGAAAATCCTTAGATTTTTTTATGAACTTAGAGCTAAGTAAAAAACAAGAAAAAATTGCTAAAGAAATTCTCAAAGAAATTAGAGAAAGACTAAATTTTATGGTTAATGTTGGCTTAGATTATCTAACTCTTTCCCGTGAAACAAAGACTCTATCAGGTGGAGAATCTCAAAGAATAAGACTTGCCACTCAAATAGGTTCTGGTCTTACAGGAGTTTTATATGTACTTGATGAGCCGAGTATAGGACTACATCAAAAAGATAATGATAAACTTCTCGCCACTCTAAATAGACTAAAAGAACTAGGCAATACTTTAATAGTTGTTGAACATGATGAAGATACCATGGTACAAGCCGACAAAATTTTAGACATAGGTCCTGGAGCAGGCGAATTTGGTGGAGAAATTGTTGCCTTTGGATCACCAAAAGAAATTATGAAGAATAAAAATTCAGTGACAGGTCAATATTTAAGTGGAAAGGAAAAAATTGAGGTACCAAAAAAAAGAAGAAAATGGTCTAAAACTATAAAATTATTTGGAGCAGGTGGAAATAATTTAAAAAATATTGATGTTGAATTTCCTCTTTCTGTGATGACAGTTGTTACAGGAGTTAGTGGAAGTGGGAAGTCTACACTTATAAATTCAACTCTTTACCCTATTTTATTCAATAAACTAAACAAGGGTAAATTATATCCACTTGAATATAAAAAAATCGAAGGAATAGAAGAGCTAGAAAAAGTTATAAATATTGATCAAACTCCAATAGGAAGAACACCTAGATCCAATCCTGCAACATATACAAAATTATTTGATGATATAAGAGATATCTTTGCTTCCACTCAAGATGCAAAAATCCATGGTTTTCAAAAAGGACGATTTTCCTTCAATGTTAAAGGTGGAAGATGTGAAGCCTGTCAAGGTGCAGGAATAATAAAAATAGAAATGAATTTTTTACCAGATGTATATGTAGAATGTGAAGTATGTAAAGGCAGAAGATATAACAAAGAAACTCTAGAAGTATACTATAAGGGAAAAAATATCTATGATGTACTTAATATGAGCGTTTTAGAAGCCTATGAATTTTTTAAAAACATACCTTCACTAGAAAAGAAATTAAAAGTTCTAATAGATGTTGGACTTGATTATATAAAGCTTGGACAACCTGCAACAACTCTTTCAGGTGGAGAGGCTCAAAGAATAAAACTTGCAACAGAATTATCTAAATCAAGTCGTGGAAAAACTCTATATATTTTGGACGAACCCACAACTGGTCTACATTTTCAAGATATAAAAAAGTTATTAGAAGTTTTAAATCGCTTAGTTGAAAAAGGAAATACCATTGTCATTATAGAGCATAACTTAGATGTTATTAAAACTGCTGATTATGTTATAGATATAGGACTTGATGGTGGAGAAAACGGTGGAACTATAGTTGCGACAGGTACACCTGAAGAAATTGCAAAAACTAAGAAAAGTTATACTGGAAAATATATAGCTAAAATTCTTAAGAAAAAATAAATATAACAGGAGTAAAAATGTTTGAATATCTATATGGTACCGTTAGCTATAAAAAACTGGAATATATAGCCTTAGATTTAAATGGTGTAGGCTATAAAATTTATATTTCTCTTAGGGAATATGAAAAATTAATGGCTGGAGAAAAATATAAGCTATTTATTTTTAATTATATAAGAGAGGATGCTAATAAATTAATAGGATTTTTGGAGGAAAAAGAAAGAAAACTGTTTGAAATGTTACTAAATGTTAAAGGAATAGGTCTATCTTTAGCTTTGGCAATTCTATCTACTTTTTCATACAATAGAGTTGTGGAATTAATAATTTCTGAAGATGTTGAAAATTTGAAAAAAGTTCCCAAGCTTGGTGAAAAAAAAGCTCAACTCATTATACTTGATTTGAAGAAAAAATTAAAAAATATAGATGTAATAAGAGAAACAAAAATTTCTTCATATCTATTAGATGATTTAATTTTAGCGTTGGAAGCTTTGGGCTATGCTAAAAAAGATATTGACAAAATTTTACAAAAAACAGATTTAGATAAATTTTCTTCAATAGAAGATGCAATAAAAGAAGTTTTAAAGAAAATTAAAGTGGAGGCTTAAGATGTTAAAAGAAATTTTTTTCGATGGATTTAATTTAAAAAATTTTATAGAAATTGCAAGTGAAGGTGAAAGAGAAAAATTTTTCGAAACAGAAAAAAATATAAAATTTTCAGATGAAAATATAAAGAGAATTAAAAGCGTCAATAAAGAATTATACATTGTTGCAAGTGTTGAAACTTGGTGTCCCTATGCCAGAGCTTTCGTTGCCACAGTAAAAAAAATAAATGAACTTAATCCAAAAATAAATTTATCTTTTATAACTATGGGACGAGGTTTTATGGAAATAGCTGACTTTTTAGAAATAGATGAGGATGATTTCGTTGTACCAACAGCCCTAATATTAGATGAGAAATTTAATTTCCAAAAATCTTTTATAGGATTTCCTAAAAAATATTCTGAAACAGGTTTAGGAAAAGATGCTACTGATTACTTTAACGGTTTAAAAACTGATGAGATATTAGAAGAAATTTTGTAGAAAAAAGTAGAAATTAATTATTGTTTTGAGAAAGGGGTTAAGGAAAATGGATACTTTAAAAGAGTTATTTAAAATTGGTTGTGGTCCTTCAAGTTCGCACACAATTGGTCCTCAAAGAGCTGTAGGAAGAGCTAAAGAAAAATTTCCCAATGCTGATAGCTTTATTGTCGAGCTTTGGGGGAGCTTATCTGCCACTGGAAAAGGGCATTTCACTGACTGGATTATTGTAGAAACTTTCAAACCCATGGAAGTTGAAATAAAATGGCTGCCCAATTTTGTTCATGAATTACATACTAACGGTATGAAATTTATTGCCTTTGACAAAGATAAAAAAAATATAGGAGAATATACTGTATTCTCTGTGGGTGGAGGAACCATTAAAGATTTGGATGAGCTTTTAGATAAAAGCCCCAAAACTGAAGTCTATCCTCTAAACACAATGAAAGATATTATGGAATGGTGTAAAGATAACAATAAGGAACTCTGGCAATATGTAGATGAATTTGAAGATCCTTCAATATGGGAACATTTGAAAAAAATTTATCATGCTATGGATGAGGCTGTTACAAGAGGTTTAAATAGAGAAGGCTTACTTCCTGGTCCCTTAAAATATCCAAGAAAGGCTAAAGAAATGTACGAAAAAGCCTTAACTAAAAGGGCTTCACTTTTACTTACAAATAAGATTTTTGCCTATGCCCTTGCTGTTTCCGAGGAAAATGCTAGTATCGGGCAGGTTGTTACTGCTCCTACCTGTGGTGCTTCTGGTGTAATCCCAGGGCTTTTAAGAGCTATGAGAGAAGAATATGAACTAAAGGAAGATGAAATTTTAAAAGGTCTAGCAATAGCTGGTATTATTGGAAACCTTATAAAACATAATGCTACCATATCTGGTGCTGAAGGTGGTTGTCAGGCAGAAGTTGGCTCAGCTTGTTCCATGGGAGCAGCTATGGCAACATATTTTATGGGTGGCAATATAGATCAAATAGAATATGCTGCAGAAAGTGCAATGGAACATCACCTAGGTATGACTTGTGACCCTGTAGGTGGCTTTGTAATAATACCTTGTATTGAAAGAAATGCAATATGTTCTGTCAGAGCACTAAATACTGCTACTTATTGTCTTTCAACTGATGGATCACATACTATAAGTTTTGATGAAGTTGTAAAAACAATGAAAGAAACTGGAAAAGATATGTGTTCAGCATATAAAGAAACTTCCGATGGAGGTTTGGCAAAATACTATGAAAAAATTCTTTTAAGTAAATAATAAAAAGGCTATTGCATTAAATTTATATTGCTTGTTATTGTTATAAAATATCGAGCAAACATTTATAAACTTTGCAATAGCCTTATTTTTAATTATATAGAGGATATTTTTTTGTCAGTTCCAAAACTTCTGATTTCACTTCTAAGATTTTCTTTTCATCATTAAAATTTTCCAAAACTTTTACTATCATTCTTGCAATCTGCCTAGCTTCCTCTTCCTTCATACCTCTTGCAGTAATAGCAGGGCTTCCCAATCTTATTCCACTAGTTATAAAAGGTTTTTCTGGATCATTTGGAATTGCATTTTTATTACATGTGATTCCAGCTTTTTCTAATATTTCTTCTGCTAATTTTCCTGTGACTTTCTTTGCTCTCAAATCAACAAGCATTAAATGATTGTCAGTTCCTCCACTGACTATTCTTAAACCACATTTAACCAATTCATCTGCCATAGCTTTAGCATTTTTTATAACTTGTCTTTGGTATTCTTTAAATTCCGAACTCAATGCCTCTTTAAAAGCTACAGCTTTGGCTGCAATTATATGCATCAAAGGTCCTCCTTGTATTCCTGGAAAAATAGTTCTGTCAATCTTTTTTGCTATTTCCTCATCGTTAGTTAAAATAACTCCACCACGAGGACCTCTTAAAGTTTTATGAGTTGTAGATGTCACTACATCTGCATACTCTAAAGGATTTGGATGTTCCCCTGCCGCAACTAAACCTGCTATATGTGCCATATCTACCATTAAATATGCTCCTATCTCATCAGCTATCTCTCTAAATTTTTTAAAATCTATTATTCTTGAATAGGCACTTGCTCCTGCAACTATTATTTTAGGTCTTTCCTCCAAAGCAATCTTTCTGATTTCTTCAAAATCTATTCTCTCTGTTTCTATACTTAAACCATATTCCAAACCTATATAATTTTTTCCAGAAAAATTAATTTTATAACCGTGTGTTAAATGTCCTCCTGCATTCAAACTCATACCTAATATTTTTTCTCCAGCCTCAAGCAGAGCCACATAGACTGCCATATTTGCCTGTGAACCTGAATGTGCTTGGACATTTGCAAATTTTGCTCCAAAAAGTTTTTTCAATCTCTCCACTGCCAAATTTTCAACAATATCTACATTGACACAGCCTCCATAATATCTTTTTCCTGCATAACCTTCAGCATACTTATTTGTAAGAACTGAGCCTGCTGCTTCCATTACAGCTTTTGAAACAAAATTTTCTGAAGCTATTAGCTCTATTCCTTCTTCCTGTCTTCTCTTTTCAGAAATAATAGCATTATAAATTTCTAAGTCTACATTTTTTAAATTTTCTATCATATTATTCACCTCTTTACTTTTATTAAATAATTTTCAAGAATTATATCAAATTTTCATACTTTTGTCTTTTATTTTTTAAAAAATAAAAAATAGCTCCATTTTTTGAAGCTATTTTCTAAAATATATTAAAAATTCCCTTTTAAAACTCTAAAAGTTGTACCTCTTTACAAGCTAAACTCTTTTTTATATCTACTACTCTTTGATTTGAACTACCTCTCCACTTTAAATTTAAATCTTTTAGCTCTCTTATGAACCTTCCATCTATTAAAACATCACAGAGAGAAATTAGCTCTTTCTTTTTCTTATCTTGCATTATCTCTTCCCAAGTAAAACCAGACCATATCCAAATATCTCTATCTGGCAGTTCAGCTTTAAACTTTTTTAAAAATTTGATTAAAGGCTCTATATTTTGTGGATATGTAGGATCTCCTCCTAAAATTGATAAACCCTTTATAGTTTTTCCATATTTTTTAAAAAACTCTATAATTTCATCTTCTTGCTTTACAGTAAATTCTTCCCCGTATTTAGGATTCCATGTTTCAGCATTAAAACAATCCTTACAAGCGTGATTACAACCACTTACAAAAAGACTTACTCTTATACCTATTCCATTTATCATATCCGCATATTTAATTCCTGAATAATTCATTTTTCTAATTATGCTTTACTCTACTCATTATTTCCTTCTGTTTCCCCTTATTAAAAGGCCTTGAATTAGGTTGAGATAGATAGCCGCATACTCTCCTTATTACACTCATTTGATTTCCATCATAATTTCCACATTGTGGACATGTGAACCCTTCTTTTGTTGCTGTAAATTCTCCCTTAAAACCACAAATATGACATTTATCAACAGGTTGGTTAATACCCATATAATGTATTCCTATCATTCTGGCATATCTTAATATATCTGGAATAGCATCTATATTTTTTGTTAATGAATCCGTTTCTATATAGCTTATATGACCTCCACTTGAATATTTATGACCCAGTGCTTCCTGCTTTAGTTTTTCAAATGGATTCATATTTAGCTTTGAAGACACATGAAAAGAATTGTCATAGTAGCCTTTATCAGTTATACCTTCTATATTTCCAAATTCTTCTCTATCTATTCTTGCAAATCTATCACAAAGCGACTCTGAAGGAGTGCCATATAGTGCAAAACCTAGATTGTACTCAGCCTTATATTTTTCTAATTTCTCCTTCATATATTTTAGTATATTAAAAGCCTTTTCATGAATTTCTTCAGATTCAGAGAAATCTTTACCGTATAATAACTGAGAAACTTCACTAAGACCTATATAACCTATGGAAACAGTTGCATAACCTCCCCATATTAAATCAGCTATTGTCTCCTTAGCTTGTTTCTGTGCTAAGGCACCAGACATCCACAAAATAGGTGCCACTTCTGCTGTAGTTTTTTCTAAATATCTAGCTCTAAACAGACAATTATCTTTACATATTTCTAGAACTCTATCCAGTTCTTTATAGAAGCCCTTTTCATCTCCTTTATTTTTTATAGCTATTCTTGGAAGATTTATTGTTGTTGCTCCAAAATTAAATCTTCCTGAATATTTTTCCTTTCCATCCTTATCAAACCAAGGACTTAAAAAAGCTCTGCAGCCCATTGGATAAACAACTGTACCATTTTTAATCTGCTCATCACTTACAAATAAAATGTCTGGATATATAGATTTTGTCATACATTCAAAAGCTAGTTGAGATACATCCCAGTTAGGATCTTCTGGATTTAAATTTAAACCTTCATTCATAGCATAAACTATTTTAGGGAAAATTGCTGTCTCTTTTTTTGCACCAAAACCTGCCATTCTAGTTTTAAGCACATAGAACTGAACCATTCTTCCTTCCCAAGAAGTTTCTGTCCCTATTCCCACTGTTGTAAAAGGAGTTTGCCCATTAACTGTAGATAGGGAATTTATCTCATACTCTAAACCTTGCATTGCTTGTTTTACAGATTCTTCTGTCATATCCATAGAATAAATAAAAGTTCTAGGATATTTTTTTTCTAATTCTTCATTTGATTTCTCGATATTTTCATATTTATTTTTTATTTTTTCAATTTCTTCATCACTTAATTGCTCAATATATTTTAAACCTTTTAAAAAATGCTTTTTAAATGTTTTCTTAATATAAGGCACAAGAGCCCTATCCAAATATGGTATTGAGCAACCTCCATAAGTATTAGAAGAAACAGAAGCTATAATCTGTACAATATGACCAACAGCCACATCTACTGAATTTGGCTCAAGCATTTTTGCATTTCCTATATTGCAACCGCCTTTAAGCATAACTTCTATATCCACAAGTTCACAGTTAGTTTCTCTAAAAAGCAAGTAATCTAGATCATGCAAATGAATTTCTCCCTTAATATGAGCTGTCTTTATATGATTTGGAACTATTTTATTTAAATAATAGTCTCTTGATGAAATTCCAGCTAGTAAATCTCTTTGTACTGATATTGTCTTAGAATCTTTATTTGCATTTTCTGAAAGTAATTTTTCATCAGAAGCATCAACAAGCTCAGCTATCTGCTTATATATGCTCTTTTCTTTTTCCCTTATTTCAGCTTTTAAAGCTCTATAACTTTGATATGCCATAGCAATATCTTTTTCAGAAGATGCCATTAACTTCTTTACAACTATATCCTGAATTTCTTCTACTGATAAAATTTTCTCCTCTATATTTTCTATTTGGGAGGCAATTTTTTCTATTAAGTCTTTATTTATATGATCTGAGTGCTTTTCAAATGCCATAGTAATAGCTTTTATAATTCTATTTTTATCAAAATCCACAACCGTTCCATCTCTTTTAATAACTTTTTTCATTTTGCCTCCATTCATTTAAACTATATTTTTTTCTTAACAAAAAATTAATTTTCTTTTAATTTTAATTTTTTTGTTTATTTTTGAAAAATTTTTTCCATTTCAAAACTTTAACCAAAAAAACTTTAAAAGTGTAAATTCATTATAGCACTTTTTTCTGTAAAATACAATATATTGTTGTATAAAAAATAAAATAACACAATATATAGTATATTGTGCTATTCAAGAAATATTGTTTAATTTTCTCTTAATTACTAAGAAATTTTATTTATTATTAACTCATTTACTAATTCAGGGTTAGCTTTTCCCTTAGAAAGCTTCATAACCTGACCAACTATTCCCTTTAAAACTCTTGGCTTTCTTCCCTCATCAGCATTTTTATAATCTTCTATCATTTTTTGATTAGCTGCTAAAACTTCGTCTACCATTTTTTCAATCTCAGAACTATCAGAAACCTGTGCCATAGATTTTTCCTTAACAATTATTTCGGGATCTCTTGAATCCTCTAAAGCAATTTCAAATAAATCTTTTGCAATTTTTGAAGAAATTATCTTGCTATCTATAAGTTTTATAATCTTGGCTAAATTATCTGCAGAAATTGAAAATTTTTCTATTGTAATATTTTTATTTTTTAAAACCCTTAAAACTTCAGTTAAAATCCAGTTAGCACTAGTTTTTGGGTTTTCAGATTTTATAACAACTTCTTCAAAATACTCTGAAAGTTCTATGTCTTCTGTTAAAATAAGTGCTTCCTTTTCTTCTATTCCATAATTCTTACTAAATCTTTCTACTTTTACAGCTCTTGTTTCAGGCATATCTTTTTTTATGCTTTCTATATCTTCATCACTTATTACTAACTTAAGAAGGTCAGGTTCATGAAAATACCTATAATCCATTGCCTCTTCCTTAGACCTCATAAGTCTTGTAATTTGATTTTCTTCATCCCAAAGCCTTGTTTCCTGCTCTACTTTTCCTCCATTTTGAATAAGCTCTATCTGCCTTCCAACCTCATAGTCTATAGCTCTTGCAACAGCTTTAAAAGAATTTAAATTTTTAACCTCAACTCTAGTACCAAAAATTTTTGATCCTTTTTCCATAACAGATATATTTGCATCACATCTAAGCGAGCCTAATTCCATTGATACATCGCTAATACCTGTATATTTAATAATGTTCTTCAATGTATTTAAATATTCGTATGCCTCCTCTGAAGTTCTCATATCAGGCTCAGATATAATCTCTATCAGAGGAATAGATGCCCTGTTAAAATTTAAATAGGACTCATTTTTTCCATGGATCGCTTTTGCTGTATCTTCTTCTATCTGTATTTTAGTTATTCCCACTTTAACTTCTCTTCCAGAATTTAGTTTAAACTCTATATAACCTTTTCCTGCATAGGATTTTTCAAATTGAGTTATTTGATAGTTTTTAGGAGCATCTGGATAAAAATAATTTTTTCTATCAAAACCACTCTCTTTATTTATTTCACAGTTAAGTGCAAGTGCTGCCTTCAATGCATAATTTACAACTTTTTTATTAAGTTTTGGTAGCGTCCCCGGATGACCTAAACATATAGGGCAACTATGCAGATTTATTCCCTGTTCATCATATTCAGAACTACATCCACACCAAACTTTTGTCCCTGTTTTTAATTGCAAATGAACTTCAAGCCCTATAACTGATTCCCATTCTTTTATCATTTCATTTTCTCCTTGTTAAAATTATTCTAAATTAGGTAATTCTAATTTCCCAATTTTTTTCTCCAAGGCAGAAGCCACTTTTATAAGAGTTGCCTCATCAAAAGCCTTAGCTAAAAATTGCATACCCACAGGTAATTTATTGATTAATCCCACAGGCAAGGAAATTGCTGGTATCCCTGCTAAATTTGCTGGTATTGTAAATATATCCTCTAAATATAACTCAAGCGGCGTCTTAACATCTGATAACTTAAAGGCTACCGTCGGAGATACAGGACTTAATATTAAATCTACTTCTTTAAAAACATTATCAAAGTCTTGCTTAATTTTAGCTCTAACTTTTTGTGCTTTCTTAAAATAAGCATCATAGAAACCTGCACTTAAGACATAGGTCCCTATCATTATTCTTCTTTTTACCTCAGCACCAAAACCTTCACTTCTTGTTTTAACATATAAATTTTCAAGGTTATCATAATTTTTTGCCCTATATCCATATCTTATTCCGTCAAATCTTGCAAGATTTGAACTTGCTTCTGCTGGAGCTAAAACATAATAAGTTGGAACAGCGTATCTAGTGTGAGGTAAGGATACTTCTACAATTTCAGCTCCCAACTCTTTTAAATTTTCAACAGTTTTATCAACCATTAATTTTATATCTTGATTTAAGCCTTCTATAAAATATTCTTTTGGTAGACCAATTTTAATACCTTTAATATCTTGATTTAAAACCTGAGTATAGTCTTCAACTTCTCTTTTGCTTACAGTAGCATCAAAATCATCTGCTCCAGCTAGAACATTCATTGAAAGTGCAATATCTTCTACAGACTTTGCGAAGGGTCCTATTTGATCAAGAGATGAAGCAAATGCCATCAGCCCATATCTTGAAACTCTACCATAAGTTGGTTTTAAACCAACTATACCACAAAATGCTGCTGGTTGCCTTATACTACCTCCTGTATCCGAACCAAGTGATAAAGGAACTTCTTGTGCTGCAACCGCTGCTGCTCCACCACCACTACTTCCTCCGGGAACTCTTTCTAGATCCCATGGATTAGCTGTCATTTTATGTACAGAGCTCTTAGTAGTCGAGCCCATTGCAAATTCATCCATATTTGTAGAGCCTATTATTATAGCTCCAGCTTCTTTTAACTTTTTTACAACCGTTGCATCGTATATTCCAACATAGCCTTCCAATATTTTAGAGCAGGCTGTGCTTCCTTCACCATTCATAAGCATATTATCTTTTATAGCAACTGGAACCCCTGCAAGTGCTCCTAATTTTTCGCCATTTTTTCTTTTTTCATCTAGTGATTGAGCTTCTAGTAATGCTCTTTCCTTTCTTAAACTCACAAAGCTATTAACTTTATTTTCAACTTTCTCTATTCTCTCAAAAATAGAATTGACTATCTCGCTTGCTGATAACTCACCTGAAATAAATTTATTTCTTATCTCACTTGCTGATAATTTATATGTCTGTTTCATCTTAATCACTACTCCCCAACTACCTTAGGAACTACTATTGCATTTTCTGCACTTTCAGGTGCGTTCAATAAGACCTTTTCTAACTTTAAAGAAGATAAGTTTTCTTTTTCTCTAAAATTATTTACATCAGAATTAATATACATCAAAGGTTCTGTATTTTCTGTATCAACTTCATTCAATATATCAATATATTTTAAAATATCATTTAATTCAATTTGAAATTTTTCAATTTCCTCTTCTTTAAATTCTAGCTTTGATAATTTTGCTATTTTTAAAACTTCTTCTCTTGTTAAAGCCATTTTTTATAGCCCCCTTCAAAAATTTATTATCTTATATATTTTACATTATGTTTCATTCATTGTCTAGTTTTAAAAGAAAAGGAACTGTTAAAATCATTAAGTTTATAAATATAAACCTAACAGCAAATTGCTTAACAGTTCCTCTAAGTTTTATGTTATAATTTTTGTTTGATCTCTTCCATCATCTTCAAAAACAAAGTAATCTAAAATTTTAATTCTTACTTCATCACCTTCTTTTAATGTATTATAAGTAGAAGCTCTTGCAATAACTCTCAATATATTGCCCTTTCCTATTTCGACTCTCAGGTCATTAGAATCTCCCAAATAGAATTTAGAAAAAACTCTTCCCACGATCTCTCCATCTTCTGCAAGAATTGCATTCTCAGGTCTGATTGCAACAACCACATTTCCTTTAAACTTACTTGTATTAGCCAGTGATTGTCCATTTCCATTATTTAATAAAATTCTATCATTTTCAACCCTTCCTTTAAAGAAGTCAACTTTTCCAACAAAGTTTGCAACAAACATATTACTAGGCTTAGAATATATATCTTGAGGACTTGCAACCTGCTGTACCTCTCCTTTATTTATAAGAACAATTCTATCACTCATAGTCATCGCTTCAATCTGATCATGAGTTACATAAATAACAGTAATTTTCAACTTCTTTGTTATTTCTTTTATTTCATATCTCATTTCTTCTCTTAGCTTCGCATCCAAATTTGACAAAGGCTCATCTAAAAGAAGAATTTCTGGTTGAGCTACTAAAGCTCTACCTAGGGCAACTCTTTGCTGCTGACCTCCTGATAGCTCTGATGGAAATCTATCACGATATTGTTCCAAATGTACTATTTTTAAAACTTCTAAAACTCTTTTTTCTATTTCATCTTTAGCAAGCTTTTGAATTTTTAATGGATAAGCTATATTATCAAAAACATTCATATGTGGCCAAACAGCATAGGATTGAAATACCATTCCTATTCCTCTTTTTTCAGGTGGCACAAAGTCCTTATCACTTGATACTAATTTATCCCCTATATAAATTTCACCACTGCTTGGTTTTTCAAAACCAGCTATAAGTCTAAGCATGGTTGTTTTTCCACAGCCAGATGGTCCTAACAGAGTTATAAATTCTCCATCTTCAAATTTTTGATTAAATTCCTGCAAAACTTTTACATTACCAAAAGATTTTGTTACTCCTTTTATTGTTACTGAAGACATATTTTTCCTCCCATTCTATATTGAAAATTGTCCCTTAGTTAATTTATTTAAAATATAATTAACTAATACAACAAATAATAAAATAGCTGTCGCTAATGCACTGGCAACCTGTTGACTATGATAAGTTTGATAGATATAAAGTTCATATCCAATGGTCTTAGTATTTGATGAATAAAGTAGTGTCGACATAGTCAACTCATAGAATGATGGCATAAATATCAAAAATATTCCCGCTACAATACTTGCACCAATTAATGGTAATGTTACATCTTTTAACATACGAAGCCAATTAGCTCCCGAAATCTGAGCTGCCTCCTCAAGTGAAGGATGGACTTGACTCATCGCTGAAACTACAGTTCTCATTCCCATCAACATATATTTAATCATATAGGCTATAACCATTATTGTAAGTGTGTTATAAATATTTATTCCAAATTTCCCACTCATTGAAATTATGAGTGCTAAAGCTATTGTTACACTAGGAGTTCCTGAACCTAAAGTTATTAAAAAGTCAGGGATTCTTTTTCCTTTCACATTAGTTCTCTGCAATAAATAAGCCATTGCACAAGATATTAAAATTCCAAAAAATGCTGCAATACCAGCAGTTATAAAACTATTTGTAGTTGAACTTATAATTGAAGCTCTTGAAAAAACTTTTTCCCAAGCCTTCAATGATAAATTTGAAATAGTTAAAGGTTTCCCCATATTTACTGTAAATGATGTTAGTGCAACTGTAACAAAAGGTAATATTATTACAATAAATGAAAAAATTGAAAGAGCTATCGTAAATGGCAATCTCCATTTTCCCAGCTCAACAATATTAGGTCTAGTAGATTTTCCACTCATTGTAATATACTGTTTTTTACCAAGAACAAATGTTGAAATATATAAAATTATATTTGATACTATCATCAAAAATACAGCCAAAGTAACTGCATCTGTAAGCCCCTCTTCTGAACCTATATGCACAAAATCTATTATTCTCATTGTTACTGTATAAATTTGTCCTGGTGCACCTATAATGGAAGGTATACCATAAGAAGATGCTGAAGCAACAAATACTAGTAAACCAGCAGCAATTATACTAGGTGTCATCATCGGAATTGTTACTGTTAAAAGCGTTTTTAATGGAGAAGCTCCTGATATTTTTGAGGCTTCTTCTAGTGATGGATCCATTTTTTCCATTGCCCTTGAAATAGTTATAAAAGCATAGGGATAAAAAAAGCAAGTTAAAACCCATATTATGCCTGAAGTAGTATAAATATTAAAAGGTGCTGAACTTAAATTAAATAAATTCATTAAAAATTTATTCAAAACCCCCGCATTAGGATTTAAAAGTCTTAACCAAGCCATAGCTCCTACATACGGTGGTACCATATAAGTAACTACAAACAGTGTTCTAAAAAATTTTTTACCATATATATTTGTTCTTCCCACTAAGAATGCTAGGGGAAAGGCTATTGCCACACCCAATATTGTTGTAAAACTAGCAGTTATCATAGTATTTTTTAATGCTATCCAGTTTAAATCATAAGTGTAAACTCTTTGGTAAGCTTCCCAAGAAAATTTCCCTCCTGGAAGTAATGATTTTATCAACAGATAAAATAATGGAAGAACCTCAAATATCAAAAGAAAAGCTACTATAGTTAAAATAACTATCCATTTAATATCAAGCCTAAACTTTTTCTGATTACCCATATTTCCCCTTTTCTAAGTCTAAGTTTTTATTATTTTGCCTTTGTTATGTTTGTTTCAAAACTCTTTCTTAAGCTTTCTCTATCGTGATATGTTTTTTGCCAATCAACTGGCATAGCTTGTTTTAATATATCAGCTGTCGCTTTAGCATCAAAAGGCATTTTTTCAGGATTTTTTAACACTGAATGCATCCAACCTTGAACTATTGCTTCTTGACCTACTGGAGATAAAAACCAATCTGTTAATAGTTCTGCTGCCTTAGTATTTTTATTAGCTGACATTTCTTCTTTAACTGTCATTATAGTGCTTGGAATTGAAATTATTCCATCTTCAGGATAGATTACTTCCAAACTAGAATTTTCTTCTTCTCTTTTCTTTAATATAGATTCTTCAAGTATCATAATTTGAGCAGCCTCTCCAGTTTCTAATTTTGTAACTGCAACTGAACCTGATTCAACAACAACCTTTTGATTAGCCAAATCTTTAAAATATTCTTCTCCATATTTATCAGTTAGTGCTGATACAGCAGCTAAAGCAGTTCCAGATTTTAATGGATCAGGAATAGAGATTTTTCCTTTTAAATTTTCTTTTTTAGAAAAGTCAGCAAATGTCAATGCTAAATCTTCCTTTTTATATTTTTCAGGATTATATGCCAAAATCATATTTAAAAGACGCACAGGATACCAATAACCTTCTTTATCGTAGTCCAAAGCTATATTTTCAGCATTTTTAGAAATATATGCATGCAAGATTCCTTTTTCTTTTAATTCCAGTGAATAAGAAGGTTCTGCAACCATTAACATATCACAGCCTAATTTATTAGCTTGTAATTCAGCTATAATTTTAGATTGTAAAGTCCCTGTTCCACCTTGGAAAAATTCTACTTCTAAATTAGGAAATTCTTTTTTCAATTTTTCACTAACATTGTCTATTATGTCCTCATACATAGAAGTATAAATCACTATTTTCCCTGTTATTTCTGCGTTTCCAGAGTTGCTTGGCTCTGATGTTTTTTCTTTATTTCCACCACATGCAACTAAAAATAATACCATTACAGATAACATAAGTCCTAAAATTTTCTTTTTCATAATATCCCTCCAATTTAGTATTATAATTTATAAATAACACAAATAATATTAAAAGTCAATTTATAATATTTCAAATTTCTTGCATAGATTCTCTTAAAAATGGAAGCAGTGAACGAGTTACAACAATTTTTCTGCTCTCTATATTTAAGCACATTATAGCTCCTCTTTCCATTAAGTCATACCAGCTTGTCTTGCTTATGCCAAACATTTGAACTAAATCCTTTGTGGAGCAGAACTCACCTAAGTTATCCAAAAGCATATTTTCTAAAAATGTTTCTATTTCATTTTTAGGCGACCAGTTAAAAAAATTATTAATATAAAAATCCTCTTGTGTAAGAGGATTTGATATTGGATACATATTGGTGCTAAAATTTAAGCTATTTAAAAAAGAAGAAAGTTCATATTCCTTTCTTCCATACTTAAATCTTGATTTTATATTTTCATTTTTAACTAACATATAAATTAAAGTTAAACTTAAACCTAAATTTTCTTGAAGTTTTTTTGCACTTGCATACTCTCCTATTTTATTTCTTAAAATTTCAAAAATTACATTCTTTGTATTCATATTATACCTCCTAATAATTTTTTAATTTTATTTTTAATAGGATTATGTGAATATTATACCTCCCTTATATTAAAATTTATAATAAAATTTTGTTTTTTTTATAAATATATCTTACTTTTTCAAAAGGCGAAAAAGTAACAAAAAGCCTTTTATGCACTGAAATTTTCTTAATCAGAAAAAACTTTAAGTCGCAAAGCTTATATCAATTTTATATAAATCTTTATACTTTATACATTTAGAGCAAACGATTGGAAAAGTAGGGCATATTTATAAAAATATGGGAGAAAATTTCTCCCATACTAAAATTATTTTTTCTCTAATAAAAACTTTAATTGTTCTTTTATTTCCTTAAGTTCTAAAGCTTGTGAATTAACTTGAGCCTTCAGCTGATTATTTTCTCTTGTAAGTCTTCTCATTTCCTCTTGCATTATATAACTAGGTGTATTAGTCGCTGATGTACTTCCACCCTTACCTAGCTTCCAAGTTAAACCTACATTTGCCATTGCATTTGTCTTTCTCTCATTGCTAAGAGCTACTCCTGCCGTCATCATTACATTTTCCTTAAAGTAATGTGTCAGTCCTACTGCTATGGCATGCTTATTTCTATATGTACCCACTCCTGCCATTATTTGATTTGGCGCTTGCGGATCATATTGCATAGGATGTAGAGCAGATAGTGCTGCTGAAAGTGAGCCTATTCCTCTCATTTCATCTTTAGCATCTCTTACTTCTTTTCTTAAATTTTGTATTCCCACAGTTCCTGAGTTTTGCATTACATTATAAAGTTGTCTTCCTGTTACCGCGTCTGTTGATGTAGCTGACAATTCTCCATCTGCAACATTAGTTATCTTTCTTTTTAAAGTTGCAGAACCGACTGACACCTCATTAGAAGATGTAACTGCCGAATTATTTCCAAGTGCTACTGAATTTGTTATTCCTGCTGCTATAGTTACATTAGAACCCATTACAAAATTATCATCGCCCGCTATTGTATTATCATTACCGAAGGCATATGAACGATTACCTGTTACTATATTCGGATCTCCAAAAGCTCCTGAATTATTTCCGCTTACTTGGTTTTTATATCCGACTGCTGTTGATTCATTTCCTGTTACTACATTGCCGTTACCAAGACCTGTACTGTTTGTGCCTGTTGCTGTGTTTGCTATTCCGCTAACTGTTGCAACTGCAAGCTTAGCCTTCCATGCCGTTATATCTGTTGCTGATAGATTGCTTCCGTCTTTTGCAGCTTTTACATTTAGCTTAGCATCTGTCTGTGCCTTAGTATAGGCATCAACAACTCCTCCACCAAGTGAAGCCGCTGCTATTGCATCTTCCATTTGCTTTTTATTGACTGCGTCTGTATCATTTGTTCCTGCTGCTAAATGAACTATCTTTCTTCTCTTAGTATCAGACCCAACAGATACCACTTGGCTTTCCTCTACTGTTGATTCATTTCCCAATACTACTGAATCAATTATTGTTTCGCTAGAAGTTCCTATGCTTACATTATTTCCTAATATATGATTATTATTTGAGCCTGCTGCTATTTTATTATATGAACCTATAGCCCAAGAATTATCTCCTTCTA
>NZ_JAUMYY010000017.1 GCF_030528405.1 Fusobacterium sp. | reverse complement strand
ATTGAAAACAAAAAAATTGAAATTTTCCCTCAACTTCCTTTTATGAAAAGTAAGTTCGTTGAATCTGAAAATGTTCATCAGAAAAGGAAGGAAAAAATTATTGAATTGACAATAAATGAAGAAGACTTTATAGAAACAGCAACTGAAATAAAATATAAAACCTTATTCTTAGATAAATTTCCAATAAAATACAGAAATTTTTCTCAAAGCACACAAGCTCTTAATATAAATAACGTAGGCT
Organism: Fusobacterium sp.; assembly: GCF_030528405.1. Classification (GTDB taxonomy): domain Bacteria; phylum Fusobacteriota; class Fusobacteriia; order Fusobacteriales; family Fusobacteriaceae; genus Fusobacterium. The sequence continues at coordinate 34,265 of NZ_JAUMYY010000017.1, read as the reverse complement.
TTGCAGAGGTGGATTTCGGTTTTACAAAAATTTACAATATGCAAATTAGAATAGTCGAATATCCTAAATTCAAAATGATTGAACTTAAAAAAAGAGATTTTAAATTATCCTTGGGTGTAAATGCTGAAGGAACTCTTTTATTGCGTTCAAATGACTTATTTGAATATGAAATATCAGATAATATTAAAAATAATAGATTGAGAAATATCTTAGAGTTTTTTGTCAATCTATTTTCAGGTTGCACTATTAAGTTTCATTTCTCTAATATAGTATGTGATTTAGATTTTGTAAATCATATAGAAGCCTTTAAATTTAACAATATTTTAGAAATTTTAAATTCCTATGAAACTTTAGTCAACACTTATTCTCTAAATAGAAACAAAGATTTAACAAGTTCTAAGATTTCTTTTTATGCTCTTTCTCTTTTAAATACTGAGCTTCACAATGATTTTATTGATACTTGGATAAATTTAAAAATTAAGAAACCTATTGACTTAGAAGCTGGAGATAAATTAATTTTAAATAGACTACATAAATTTAATTTAAAAAATCTTTCTTTCGACATACTTGAAAAAATATATTTAAGAAGTCCTCTTACAGAAAGAGAACTCTTAAATAACAAAATAGATTTAAATAAAAAAACTGTAAAAATTACTCTTGAAAAAGTAAAAAAGTAACAAAGGAGCTATACTGATGTTTAATAACTTAGACAAAAAAATGTTCTTTAAAGAATTTTCAATTGATGAAGAATACTTTAATTCAACAGGTTTAGATTGGGATGAACTTGTTAAAATATATAACGACTACACTAAGCTTATAAGTTTATTGGAAAAAGAGGCTGGTCACATAGTATCAAAACTAATTGATATCCCTTCTGTACACTCAGTAAGAAGGAGGGTTAAAAAACCTACCCATCTAATTGAAAAAATAATTAGAAAGGGCAAAAAATATAAAGATAAAGATATTTCTGTTAAAAATTATAAAGAGATTGTTACTGACTTGATAGGAGTAAGAGTCTTACATCTTTTTAAAGATGATTGGCGTAGCATACATAATGAAATCGTGAATTTATGGAATTTACATGAAATACCTCAGATAAATGTCAGAAGAGGAGACTATAATATAGAAGAATTTGAAGAATCTATAAAAGATTTAAACTGTGAGGTTATTGTCAGGGAACATGGTTATAGATCTGTTCACTACCTAATTGAAATAAATATCACTAAATCTACAAATATTTTAGTTGAAATACAAGTTAGAACAGTTTTTGAAGAAGCATGGAGTGAAATTGATCACATCATGAGGTATCCATATGATATTGATAATCCAATTATTACTGAATATCTAGCTATATTTAATCGTATTGTCGGTTCTGCTGATGAAATGGGAACTTTTTTGAAAAAAGTAAAAAAAGATTTCTCACTGAATAAAGAGATTCCTGATTTGGAAAGAGAACTTGATATGAAATTCAAATAAGACATAAAAAATTTATTTTTTTCATATAAAAATAGGGTCTTGCACTGTGAATATCCTCAATCTTAAATACAAGAAAGCGGATGCTGTGCGAGCTACCCTATTTTTTAATTATTTATTTAATTCTTAAACGATTTGCAAAAAGTTTCTTCAAAACTTTTAAGTCCTTTTCAGAATAAGCTTTTTTAATTCCATTTTCTATACTTTCTCTTATTTTTTCAAGATTTTCATAAAAATTTCTATACTCTTGTTCCGCTTCTTGGATATCTAAACCCTTAAATCTGATTCTATTTCCAGGTGACATTTGAGCTAACTTAGGCAAATCTGCTTTTATAACTGTAGCAATTTTGGTATAGCCTCCTGTTGTTTGTCTATCAGCAAGTAATATAATAGGTTTTCCATTTCCAGGAACTTGAATGGAACCAAATACCGTTGCATCTGAAATTATATCTGCACCATCTTTATGTTCTATAAGTTCTCCTTCCAATCTCATACCCATTCTATCTGCATCTTTAGTTATTGTATATTCTGAATTTAAAAAAGTTTTTATTCCCTTTGTTTTAAAATGTTTATCCTGTGGACCTAATACAACTCTAATTTCTTCAAAATCTAAATAAGTAGGAATATACATTGGAAGCAAAGTATTTTTTTTAATGATTTTAGGATTTTTAATTCTTATCTCATCTCCAATTTTTAACTGTCTTCCCTCAAAACCACCTAATTTTGATTTTAAAAGTGTAGACTTACTTTTATTAACAAGAGCTACATCTATTTCTCCTGCAAATGTAAGATAGGCTCTTGCCCCAGATTTTGTTGAACTAAAAGAGAGTATATCTCCTTTTTTTATGTTTATACTCTTCCACATTGGTACTTCTTCACCATTTACTTTTGGATTTAAATTTGCTCCAGTGATAGCTATACTTATATCAAAACCAAAATCTAACGTTGGTCCAAGATATTGAATTTCTAAAGCTGCGTTATTATCTTCAGCTTCCACCAAGTAATTACCTACTCTAAATGCAAATTCATCCATAACTCCTGAAACTGGAATGCCATATTGTTGATATCCTATTCTTCCAAGATCTTGAATTGTAGTACAAAGACCTGGTTTAATGACTTTTATACTAGACATTCAACTCACCTCTTTTCACTTTTCGGATATTTATCTTATATACTCCCTCTTCAACCTCTGCTTGAATTTTTTCATATTCTTCCTCATCTATAGCTATATATCTCACATAATCCCCAGAACTTATAAAAACTGGATTTTCACTTTCAACATTATATAATTTTAAAGGAGTTCTACCTATAATTCTCCATCCTCCTGGTGAAAGCGAGGGATAAATTCCTGTCTGTTTACCAGCTATGCCAACAGATCCAGGAAGTATTTGTAGTCTAGGACTCTCTAATCTGGGGGTAGCTATTCTCTCGCTCATACCACCAAGATAGGTAAAGCCTGGCATAAAACCTAACATATATACTAAATAATCTGTAGAAGTATGTATTTTTATAACTTCTTCCTTTGTTAAACCATTATATTCTGCCACATAACTTAAATCTGGACCGTATTCATCACTGTATAATGTTGGAATTTCTATTAATTTAACCTCATCTTCTTCTTCAGATTTAGTAATATTTTTTAAGAGTTTTTTTATTTTCTTCTCTAATTCTTTATAAGTTATTTTGCATGGATTATAATTTATAAGCATGGAACAATAAGTTGGAATTATTTCCATAAGTCCATCTATGTTTTGTTCTTCTAAATCTAGCATTAATCTCTTAATATTCCTATTTATTTCAGGGGAGATTTCTGCTCCAAATTCAATTACAAAGGAACAGTCACCAGCTGCTAAAAATTTTGTTGAAGTCATAAATTCCTCCTAACTATTAAATAGAGTTAATAAGCCCTTAAGTGAAGTAAATCCTATATAAGCTGTAAAAATTACCACTGCCCATCCTAGAAAAAATAATATTTGTGAATGTTTATATTCATTTACTATAGTTTTTTTCTTACTAGCTATAAGTGCTATAGCTAGAGTTATAGGAAGTATTAAGCCATTTAATGAACCTGCTAAAACCAATAATTTAGCTGGTCTTCCTAAAACTATTAAAATCAAAGTAGAAGATACTATAAATAAAATTATAAAAATATTCTCATATTTTTCTACAATCTTAAATAAAGTTTTTAAAAATGATACACTAGTATAGGCTGCTCCCACTATTGAAGTCAAAGCTGCGGCTAAAAAGACTAAACCGAATATCTTATAACCTACTGTACCAGCTGCTATTTTAAAAGCATCTGCTGCTGGATTTGCAGGATCTAAGTTATAACCCAAAGCTACCACTCCCAACACTGCCAAAAATAAAAATATTCTTACTATAGTAGCTACTCCTATACCTAAAATTGCTGACTTATTCACCTGAGCTAAATTTTCTTCTCCAACTATTCCAGCATCAATTAATCTATGTCCACCAGAGAATATTATATAACCTCCAACTGTTCCACCAATAAGAGTTATTATAGCTATGAAATTTATACTTGATGGTATAAACACTTCTTTTGCGGCAGTTCCAACTGGTGGATTAGTCACAAAAGCTACATAACCTATAAGAAGTATCATCATGGCTCCAAGTATCTGCGTCATTTTATCCATAAGCCTTGAACCATTTTTAGAAATAAATATTATAAGACCTATAATTCCACCTATTGTTGCTCCTAACTTTAAATCAAAACCAAAGAGTACTTGTAAACCTAAAGCAGCTCCTCCTACATTTCCAATATTAAATGCCAAGCCTCCTAAGCAAACTAAAAATGTTATAAAATAACCTAAGCCAGGGAAGACATCATTTGCTAAATCTTGACCTCTTTTTTTAGAAACCGCTAAAACTCGCCATACATTTAACTGTGCAATAAAAGACATTATAACAGAAATAGCTATTACAAAGGCAAAGGTTGCTCCCATATCTTTTGTAAATTTTGCTGTTTGAGTCATAAAACCAGGCCCTATTGCAGAAGTTGCCATTAAAAATGCCGCACCTAAAAGAACTGAAATATTTTTATTTTTCATCTTAGCACTCTCCTATTTTATAAATTTATTTAAAGATTTTACTTCAACTCCACTTTCGAATAAAGATTTTCTTATTCTTTCCACAAATTCAATAGCTTTTGGATTGTCACCATGAACGCAGATAGAATCAGCTTCTATATCTATTTCTTCTCCATTTACCGCTGTTACCTTCTTAGTCTTTACCATTTTTATTACTCTTTCAATAGCTTCGTCTGGGTCTTTTATAAAAGCCCCAGGTAACTTTCTATTAACCAAGGTGCCATCTGAATTATAACCTCTATCTGCAAAAACCTCCTCTGCTACTTTTAAACCTCTTCTTTTTGCTTCTTTTGCCATATAACTTCCACTCAATATCATGACTATTATTTCTCTGTTAAACTGTTCTATGCCATCTAAAACAGCAGATGCTAGCTTAGGGTCTACTGCAGCTGAATTATAGAAGCCTCCATGTAATTTCATATGCTGTATCTTCAATCCATTTACCTTAGCAAAAGCTTCCAGAGCACCTAATTGATATAACATATATGCTCTTGCCTCCTCTGCTGTTATATCCATTTTTCTTCTACCAAATCCCAATAAATCAGGATATCCAGGATGAGCTCCTATCTCCACAGAATTTTCTTTTGCATATTTAATTGTTCTATCCATGATAAGAGGATCTCCTGCATGCCAGCCACAAGCTATATTAACACTGGTTACACACTTCATTATCTCTTCATCAAGTCCCATTTTATAGCTACCAAATCCTTCTCCAATGTCACTGTTTAAATCTACATAATACTTCATAGTGCCCTCCTTTATTAAAGCTTTATATTACTTATTATATTTATTATTTTTTATCTAGTCAATAAAATAATATTATTGTTCTAATTTATACTTTTATATTTATATTCAATTCGTTATGTATATAAAATATTTTAATTAAATTTTTAAAAATTAATTTTTCTTACTAATTATTTTTAAATAACTTTTTCCTATAAACTTTAAATGAATTTGACAGGCAAAAAAATATATGATATCCTTATCTATGTGCATCCATAGCTCAACTGGATAGAGCGTCTGACTACGGATCAGAAGGTTGTGGGTTCGACCCCTGCTGGGTGCGCCATAAATTTCTATAAGTTTTTAAACTTATTACATACAAATTACATACTTTTTTGATTAAAAATAAAAAACTAGAAATTATAATAAATTTCTAGTTTTTTATTTTATTTAGAGTAAGAATTTTTTAGTTCTATCTTAGCCTGACTTTCTTTTAATTTTTTCTCTAAAATAAAAGATTTCTCTGAACCTTTTTCTATTAAATTTTTAATTTTTTCTATTTGCGCTTCTTCTTTTTCTATATTTATACTAGTAACTGCTATAAGTTCATCAGCTATAACAGTAGCTTCATTATTGGAAATTTCTAAAAAACCTCCAGATACAAAGTAAGCATCCCTTTTAGTCTTATCCTTATATTCTATTTCCATTTGTCCCATTGCAAGCTCTGCAACCAATGGAGCATGGTTTGCTAAAATCCCTAAATCTCCTTCTGTTGTTCTTACTCTTAAATAATCGGCTTCTCTTTCAATAACTTTCTTTGTATGAGTAACAACCTTAACTTTAAAATTTGGCATAATTACCTCCTTATTTAGCTAAATCTTTTGCTTTAGCCACTGCCTCTTCTATTGTTCCGACATATAAAAAGGCCTGTTCTGGTATTTCGTCATGCTTCCCTTCTAAAATTTCTCTAAAACCTCTTATAGTATCTTTAACAGGAACATATTTTCCATCCATTCCCGTAAACTGCTCTGCAACAGAGAAAGGTTGTGAGAAAAATCTCTCAATTTTTCTTGCTCTTGCAACTGTTAACTTATCTTCATCAGATAATTCATCCATTCCAAGTATAGCTATAATATCTTGAAGTTCCTTATATCTTTGTAAAACTTCTTGAACTTTTCTTGCAACCTCATAGTGCTCCTTTCCAACAACATCCTCAGATAAAGCTTTAGATGTAGAATCTAAAGGATCAACAGCTGGATAAATCCCCAATGATGCTATATTTCTTGATAAAACTGTTGTTGCATCCAGATGTGAAAAAGTTGTTGCTGGTGCTGGGTCAGTTAAGTCATCCGCTGGAACATAAACTGCTTGAACTGAAGTTATGGAACCTGATTTAGTTGATGTTATTCTCTCTTGTAAAGTTCCCATTTCAGTTGCTAAGTTAGGTTGATAACCAACTGCTGATGGTATTCTTCCAAGAAGAGCTGAAACTTCTGAACCAGCTTGAGTAAATCTAAATATATTATCTATAAATAGAAGTACATCTTGCCCATCTTTATCTCTAAAATTTTCAGCAATAGTTAATCCTGTTAATGCAACTCTAAGCCTTGCTCCAGGTGGTTCATTCATTTGTCCATATACAAGTGAAGTTTTAGATAAAACTCCTGATTCTGTCATTTCATTATATAAATCTCTTCCTTCTCTTGTTCTCTCTCCAACTCCAGCAAAAACTGAAATTCCTCCATGTCCTTTTGCTATATTATTTATAAGTTCCATTATAAGAACTGTTTTTCCAACTCCCGCTCCTCCAAAAAGTCCTATTTTTCCTCCCTTAATATATGGAGCAAGTAAATCTATTACTTTTATTCCTGTTTCAAATATCTCTGTTTCTGTATGTAAATCTTCGAACTTAGGTGCTTCTCTATGTATGGGCAAATAATTTTCAGCCTTTACAGCTTCTCCATTATCCACTGGCTCCCCTAAAACATTTAGTATTCTTCCTAATACTTCCTTACCAACTGGAACAGTTATGGGGCTTCCTGTATCTATAACCTCCATACCTCTTCTAAGTCCTTCAGTAGAATCCATAGCTACAGTTCTCACAACATTATTTCCTAAATGTTGTTCAACCTCTAAAACTAATTCCCTCTCTCCAACTTTTACTTTTAAAGCATTATATATTTCAGGCAATTCATCTTTAAAAGCTACGTCCACAACAGCAGATATAATTTGCGTTATAGTTCCTTTATTCACTTAATATTGCCTCCTTATTCTTATGATTAGACTTTCAATCTTTTTTAAAGATGTCAAACTTATAAAACTATTTTATAATATTTTAAATTTATGCTTATTAAAGAGCAGATGCTCCTCCAACTATCTCAGTTATTTCCTGAGTTATAGCTGATTGTCTATTTCTATTATATTTTAAATTCAATGTTCTTAACATTTCATCTGCATTCTCTGTAGCATTATTCATTGCATTTTTTCTAGCTGAATGTTCACTCGCAGCATTATTCAATATAGCTTGATAAATTTGAACATTCAAAAATCTTGGTAAAAGAGAAGATAAAATATATTCTTTACTTGGTTCAAATATATACTCTTCATTTTTTTGCCCTTCTATCTTTTTTATAGGAATAATTCTTTCGCTTATTAAATCATATCTTAAAGCTGAAATAAACTTATTATAGATTAAATAAACTTCATCATATTCACTCATCTCATATCTCTTTACTACTTCAGAAGATATTTCTTTAGAAATTTCTCCCATCTCTTCAGGATTTATTTTTATATATGAATTTTTCACCTCATATTTTCTTTTAGTAGAGTAATCTTTTCCTTTTCTTCCTAAAGTTATAATGGATATTTTTTTATCACTATTGGCTTTTCTAAGTTTTTCTAATTCTTTTAAAGTTGCCGAACTAAAACTTCCACATAGACCTCTATCTGCTGTTATAACTATAACTGCTATATTTTTAACTATTTCTTTCCCATCAAACAGAGGATGTCTATCATATTTCAAAGCACTTGAAATATTTGCCAATATCTTTTTCATACTCTCTTCATAAGGTCTTGACTCTGCAACAAGTTTAGAAAACTTTTTAAATTTTGTTGTAGATACAATTTCCATTGCCTTAGTAATTTGACGAGTTGACTGAATACTCTTTATTCTATTTTTTATTTCTTTAGTTCCAGCCATAACCTACTCCTTAATTAAATGTTTTTTTGAAATTTACTATAGCTTCTTTAAGTGCTTTTTCTAAATCCTTGTCTAAAGCTTTTTTATCAGCTATTTGTTTTAATATATTCGTTGTACCTTTTAAATATTCAAGTAATTCTTTTTCAAATCTTTTAACATTTTCAACTTCTATACTTTCTAAGTATCCATGTATAGCTGCATAGAAAGAAACTACTTGTTCTTCAACTTTATAAGGATTGTATTGAGGCTGCTTTAAAATCTCCATTATTCTATGACCTCTTTCCAATTGAGCAAGCGTTGCCTTATCTAAATCTGAACCAAATTGCGAAAAAGTTAAAAGTTCTGAATATTGAGCAAGTTCCAATTTTACTTTAGATGCTACTTGTTTCATAGCTTTTATTTGTGCTGCTCCTCCAACTCTTGATACTGATATACCTGCATTTATAGCTGGTCTAAATCCTGAGTTAAAAAGTTGAGATTCTAAAAATATCTGTCCATCTGTTATAGATATTACATTTGTAGGTATATATGCTGATACATCTCCTGCCTGAGTTTCTATTATAGGTAAAGCTGTAATTGAGCCTCCTCCTAATTCATCTGAAAGTTTAGCCGCTCTCTCTAATAACCTTGAATGTAAATAAAACACATCCCCTGGATAAGCCTCTCTACCAGGTGGTCTTCTAAGTAATAAAGACATCTCTCTATAAGCTACAGCATGTTTAGATAGATCATCGTAAACTATAAGCACATGCTCTCCCTTATCCATAAAATATTCTCCAATAGATACTCCTGAATATGGTGCCATATATTGAAGTGGAGCTGATTCAGAAGCTGTTGCTGCAACTATAATAGTATATTCCATACAACCTAAATCTTCCAATTTTTTATAGATTTGAGCTACTGTAGATCTCTTTTGCCCTATAGCTACATAGATACATTTTACTCCTGTTCCTTTTTGATTAATTATTGCATCTACTGCTATAGCTGTTTTACCTGTCTGCCTGTCACCTATTATAAGTTCTCTTTGCCCTCTACCAATCGGTACCATTCCATCAATTGACTTAATTCCTGTTTGTAAAGGTTCAAAGACTGGCTGTCTTGATATAATTCCCGATGCCTTTCTTTCTATAGGCATATATTTTTCAAATTCAATTTCTCCTTTTCCATCTATTGGTTCTCCAAGTGAGTTTATAACTCTACCTAGCATTTTATCCCCTGCTGGAACTGATACAACTCTTCCTGTTGCTTTTACTTCATCTCCTTCTTTAATAAGAGAAGCATTCCCAAGTATAACTGCTCCAACATTATTTTCTTCTAAGTTTAGGGCCATTCCCATAACATTATGAGGAAATTCTAAAAGTTCTCCTGACATTACATCGCTCAATCCATATATTCTTGCGATACCATCTCCAACTTCAAGAACAGACCCAGAAGTTTTTATCTCTAAACTCTTTTTGTAATTTTCTATTTCTTTCTTTATTATAGAACTTACCTCTTCAGGTCTAATTTTCAAGTTATTGCACCTCCTAATTTAAGATTTAGTACTCTTCCAGTTTTCCAAATCTTTACGTATAGATCCATCTATAACCTTGTCACCTATTTTTAAAATTCCACCACCTAGTATATTTTTATCCACAACAACTTCTAAATTAATTTCTTTTCCTGTTTTTTGTGAAAGTTTTGTAATAAGCTTTTCTCTTTGCTCAGCACTCAATTCTCTTGTAAATATAGCTTTTACATCCAATATTTTATTTTTCTTATAGTGTATTTTTAAAAATTCTGCAACTATCTCTCTTATAGCTTCTATCCTATTTTTTTTCATAATATAAAATAAGATTTCTAAATTTTTATCTTTGACATTATTAAAAATTTCTTTTAAAGTTATTACCTTTTCTTCAAATGATATAAGAGGACTTGTTATAAAGTTTTTAAAGTCATTATCTCTTTTATAAAGCTCCATAACCATATTTAATAATTCATATATCTCTTTTATTTGATTTCTTTCCTCAGAAATCTCATAAATTGCCTCAGCATATCTTTTTCCAACTTGGATATCTATCATTTATCCTCGCCTACCTCTGCTATGAATTCATCAATAAGTGAAGTTTCTTGAACATTGTCAATTTTTTCTTTTATTATTTTTTCAGCTAGGTCAGCAGCTAGTTTTTTGACTTCATCATTTAATGCTTCCTTAGCATCATCTTTCATTTTAGCTACTTCTGCTTCTGTTGTTCTTATTATTTTCTCTCTGTTTGTTTTTGCTTCTTGAATTATTAAATCTCCTTCTTCAAAGGCCTTTCTTTCAGCTTTTTTTATTATTTCTAAAGCCTCTTTTTTAGAGCTATTCATTGCAAGTTCTGCATTTTTAAATAATTCCTCTGCATTCTTCTTATTTTTTTTAGCTTCTTCCATATCCCTTTCTATTTTTTCTTTTCTTTCTGCTATTATTCTCGCTATAGGTTTTCTAAAATATTTATTTATTATAAAAAGTAAAATAAAAAAGTTTATTATTTGCCAAAAAAAAGTTGTATCTATTGAAATTACTGGCATAGTATTAGACAATATTTTACCTCCTTTCTCAAAGTGATATAAAATATTTTATTATCCCACTAATAAATTTAATAATGGATTTGCATATAACAATATTAAAGCTATAACCAGAGAGTAGATTCCTGTTGATTCAGATACAGCTTGTCCTAATATCATTGTAGAGATTATATTTCCTCTCGCTTCAGGCTGCCTTGCAACTGCTTCAACTGCTTTTCCAGCTGCATATCCTTCACCTATTCCTGGTCCTAAACCTGCTATCATTGCTAATCCTGCACCTACTGCTGAACATCCTAAAACTATAGTTTTTGCTGTTAACATATCCATATTTTATTCCTCCTAATTCTATTCTCAATTTATTTTTAAACCAAGTTCATTTTTATATAAAATTAACCATTATACTCCGCATCTCCCAATGCACCTTGTACATAAACCATTGATAAAGTTACAAAAACAAAACTTTGTACTGCTCCTGCAAATAAATCAAAATACAAATGTAATGGTGCAGGTATTCCCCAGGGAACAGCCATATATAAAAGTCCCATTATTACAGTTCCTGCAAACATATTTCCGAACAAACGCATGGATATATTTAAAGGTTTTGCCATTTCACCAACTATATTCATGGGTAACATTACTATAGTAGGAGAGGTAAATCCTTTTAAATACCCTCCTATACCATTATATTTTATTGCAGTTGATACAAATAAACATGTTGTTAAAAAGGCTAAACATACTGTTGTATTTAAATCTGCTGTCGGAGATCTAAATGCAGGGTAGATTCTTATCATTCCATTTTGCATTGATGCCCAAGGAATTGGGAAAAATGATATTATATTAGAAACAAAAATAAATAAAAATAAAGTTGAAAAATAAGCAAAATATTTATTTTTCCATATTCCTAAAATCTGAGCTATCATAGTTTCTAAAAACTCATACATGGTTTCAAGAAAAATTTGAAATTTTCCAGGATTGATTTTTAAATTTTTAGTTCCTAACTTAAAAAGAATAAAGAAACCTGCAATTATAACCCAAGTTGTTACAATAGTTGAACTAATGGGCAGACCAAATATGTGTAAAATTATATCTGGGCCTGATACTAATGGCGCTTTTGTAAATTCTATTGGTCCAAATATCACTGCTTTCCTCCTTTCTATATATTCTCTTACAATTTTACTTTTTAAATTTTTTCAATTTTTCTTCCAACAAAATTAAATATATGTTAAGTCTTACACTTAAAAGTCCAATTATTGCCGACAAAAAATATTTAAAATCTAAAAAATGTAAAATTAATCCCAAGTATATTAAATAAAGAACATATCTTTTTAAATAACCCAAAATAGCTATTTTTCTTGCAAGCTTATGATCTTTACAATAAGCTATGCTCTTCACATCCATACTCAGTATATATAAACTCAATATTGAGATTATACTTCCACTCAACAAACCTACTAAAATATGTGTACTTTTAGTAAGTAAGCCTACAATTAAAAATATTAAACTAGTTAAAAACATTCTTTTAAAGAGCTTTTTTATTTCATCCATAATCTTATCACCACTATTTTTTCCCCATAATAGTTTTATATATACTATAAAAAGCATTTGCTATTCCTAAAAATAGAAACAATATGAAAACTATTAGGCTCTGAAAGAAATATTTTTCAAAAAATTTATAAAGATATATACTTATAAATATATTTATAAAAATTGTAAAACCTATATTTCCTAGTAATGTAAGATATCTTATTGCATCACTATTAAAAAAATTATTTAGTTTCATTTTAAGCTAGCTCTTTTTCTATAACACTAGCTATATCCTCTGCCAATTTTTTTACCAAAGACTTTTCTTCTCCTTCAGTCATTACTCTTATAAGAGGTTCTGTTCCTGATTTCCTAACTAGTATCTTTACATTCCCCTTATACTTTTCTTCTATTTCAGAAATAAACTTAACTATATTTTCATTTTTATTCCAAGTATCTTTCTTTTTATTATCGACTCTAACATTTATAAGAAATTGAGGCCAATCTTTTATCTCTTTTATCAATTGATCTAAAGTACTTTTTAAGTCTCTAATAGCCTCAACAAGTTTTAGTGATGATAAAACACCATCTCCAGTCGTAGCATAATCAGTTAAAATTATATGCCCTGATTGCTCTCCTCCAATTACAGCATCCTCTTCTATCATCATCTCTAAAACATTTCTATCTCCAACATTAGCTCTTAGCAAATCTATCTTGTTAGAATTTAAAAACTTTTCAAAGCCCATATTGCTCATAACAGTAGTCACAACTTTATTATTTCTCAATAAATTTTTCTTTTTTAATTCCAAACTTAAAATAGCTATTATTTTATCACCATCTATAATATTTCCAAATTTATCAACAGCTATTAATCTATCTGCATCCCCATCATAAGCAAGACCTAGATCTGCTTCATAACCAACTACGACCTTTGAAAGAATTTCAGGATGAGTTGAACCACATTTAACATTTATATTACGTCCATTAGGAGCATCATTTATAACAACAAGTTCTGCCCCAAGTTCAAGAAATACATCTTTTGCAACTCTATATGCAGAACCATTTGCTGTATCTAATACTATTTTAATCCCTTTAAAATTTCCTTTTACTGTCTTTATTAAATAATCTCTGTATAGAAAATAGTCATCTTCTGCATACTTAAATTTTCCAACTTTATCTCCAGCTATAGGCTCTGCTATAAGTTCATCTACCATATCCATATAGTTTTCAATTAAATCTTCTATATCATCTGAAAATTTATATCCATCTGAATTAAAAAGTTTTAATCCGTTATCTTTTGCAGGATTATGAGATGCTGAAATCATAATTCCTGCAGCTGCATTTTTAGCCTTGGTTATATATGCCACTGCTGGTGTTGGAATAACCCCAATAAAATCTACATAGATTCCCATTGAATTTAACCCTGCAGTTAGTGCAGATCTTAACATATACCCTGATATTCTAGTGTCACTTCCCATTATAACTTTTATCTTTTCATCAGAGTGACGATTATTTTTCAGATAATATCCCAATGCATAGCCCAATCTCAATGCAATATCAACTGTAAGTTCCTTATTTGCTTCTCCTCTGATTCCATCAGTTCCAAAATATTTTTTCATGCCAATCTCCTTTCTCTATAGAAAAGCCTTATTCAATAAATTTTTTCAATTTTCTTAAATTTAGTTTTTCTGCAATTACACCTGTTATTAAACCAGTCACAAGCCCTAAAAACAGAAATATTCCTATAAAAATTACTATAGATTTACTATTTAAAGACATATTTCTAAAAAGTAAAAAGTAAACTACTAGTAATTGTAAAAGATTATGTAAAAATGCTGAAGCACAACTTATACTCAAAAGTGACAAGTATTTTCTAAATTTGTATAAAAATATCATAAAAAATGTGCTCACTGTTCCTGCGCTTATGCTGATTATAAAACCTGGAGTAAAAAGTGTTCCTAACATCAAAGCTTGAATGAAAACTCTTAAAATTATAGCTTTAATAGCCATTTTAGAATTAAATTTTTCAAGAGCAATTAATATAGCTACATTTGATAGACCTATTTTCATCCAAGGAAAAGGTTTGGGTATTAAGTTTTCAATAAGTGATAAATAAAGCCCTAATAAAACTAAAACTATGAGATAAATATCTTCTCGGTTTTTATCCTTTATCATACTTTCCCTTTCATAAGAATTTTCTATACTCTCAAATCTGAATCTATTCCCAATAAATCTTTATATTTTTCAAGTATAGGTTCTATTTGATCTTTTACAAACTTTTCTGTCTGCTCTACTGCAAAACCAATAAAGTTCTTAGGATTTAATAAATTTAAAAGTTTATCTTTGTCTAATTTAAAATAGTCGTCTTCAATTATTCTATCTATTAAGTCATTATCTTTTCCCTCTACCTTAACTTGTTTTGATGCTTCAATAGAGTGTTGCCTTATTCTTTCATGTAACTCTTGTCTATCTCCACCAGCTTTTACACACTCCATTATTATATATTCAGTTGTCATAAATGGAAGTTCAGCCATAATATGCTTATTAATTATTTTTTCATATACCACCAAACCTTCCATTATATTATTCCAAATAATAAGTATTGCATCTACAGCCAGAAAAGCTTGTGGTAATGCAAGTCTTTTGTTTGCAGAATCATCAAGAGTTCTTTCAAACCATTGAGTAGAAGCTGTCATAGCTGTACTTTGTTGTAAGGAAATAACAAATTTTGCAAGTGAAGATATTCTTTCACTTCTCATCGGATTTCTTTTATATGCCATAGCCGATGAACCTATTTGATTCTTTTCAAATGGTTCTTCAATTTCTTTTAAATGTTGTAAAAGTCTTAAATCATTTGTAAACTTATGAGCTGATTGAGCAATGTTAGCAAGAAGATTCATTATCTCAGAGTCTATCTTTCTATCATAAGTTTGACCTGTTACATCAAATTTTTTATCAAAACCCATTTTTTTTGAAACCATCTCA
This sequence comes from Fusobacterium sp., assembly GCF_030528405.1. Taxonomy (GTDB): domain Bacteria; phylum Fusobacteriota; class Fusobacteriia; order Fusobacteriales; family Fusobacteriaceae; genus Fusobacterium. The sequence goes on along the minus strand of NZ_JAUMYY010000017.1, from coordinate 18,710 downwards.
TCAAGCTTTTCTACTTTTTCAAAATTACCATTAAATAAATCCTTAAAACTTGCTTGAGTTCCTGTTGTTCCCTTAACTCCTCTAAATCTTAAAGTTTTTTCTCTAAATTCAAGCTCTTCTAAATCTAAAACTAAAGATTGTAGCCACAGTGTCGCTCTTTTACCAACCGTTGTTAGCTGTGCTGCTTGAAAATGTGTGAAACCCAAAGTAGGTATATTTTTATTCTCTAATGCAAATTTTGCTAAGCTATTCATTATATTTATAAGCTTTACTTTTAATAGATATAAACCATCTTTTATTTGTATTAAATCTGTATTATCCCCCACATAAGCAGATGTTGCTCCTAAATGAATTATTGGCATAGCAATTGGTACCTGTGTACCAAATGTATGAACATGTGCCATTACGTCATGTCTAAACTCTTTTTCCTTTTTAGCAGCCAGTTCATAATCAATATTAAAAATATTTTTCTTCATTTCCTCTATCTGTTCATCTTTTATATCTAAACCAAGCTCTTTTTCTGCCTCTGCAAGAGCTATCCATAATTTTCTCCAAGTTGAAAACTTCTTATCAGGTGAAAAATTATACATCATTTCTTTTGAACTATATCTCTCACATAAAGGGTTTGAATAGATTTCATTATTCATTCTTAATTAACCTCCAACTTCATTATAATGGCATCTTCATTATTGTCCTTATAATAATTTTTTCTTAGTGATATTTTTTTAAAACCATTTTTTAAGTAAAATTTTATAGCCACTTCATTACTTTGTCTAACTTCTAAAAATGTATCTTTTTCCTTTATCATCTCAATTAAGCTCTGTCCTACTCCCATATTTCTATAATTTTCCAGCACAGCAATTTTTATTATTTCAAAATAATCTATATTATTCAAAACTATAATATAAGCTATTATTTCTTTATTAGAATAACAAGAAAAAATAGTATAGTTATCATAATTTTTTATAATTTCTAATAACGTACTACGTGAATAAGAGCTTTCTTTAAAAATTGATTGTTCAAGTTTCTCTAATTTTTCTAAGTCATCTTGAGTTTCAATAGAATTTTTTTTTATTTTAAATTTCATTTTAAAATACCTATTCTAGTTAAAGGCCAAAATCTTACAAGACCTCTACCCCTAATTCTTTTACTAGCTACAAAACCCCATATTCTTGAATCTGAACTGTTATAAGTGTTATCTCCTAAAGCAAGAAAATAATCATCATCTAAAATTACTTCTATTTTTTCTCCTTTAAGTAATTTTTCAATATTTTTTTTGTCGTGAATATAGTCTAGAATCATTCCTGTTTCTACATCATTTAGTAAAAATTTTAATTCTTTCATAACATAGTTTGTAAATGCACTTGCTTTATACATATCTCTTTGAACTTTATATACCGACCAATCATATTCTTTAAAAGCTTCATAGATTATAGGAAAATTTTCAGTAGGTATTATTTCTAATCTATCTCCTTTTTTAGGGACTATCCACTCTATATCTCCCAAGTCTAAATTAGAATACTCTCTAGTTTCTATGACCAAATCATTTATATAAAGTCTATTATTTTTTATAGCAACTTTTTCTCCAGGCAATCCCATAGCTCTTTTTGTGTATAAAAATTTATCTTGAATTGGTTCTTTAAACACTATTATTTCTTCTCTTTTTGGTAATCTAAATTTATAAGATACCATATCTGCAAAAAGCCTATCACCTATTTCTATTGTAGGTATCATAGAACCTGTTGGAATAACAAAATTACCTATATAAAATCTTTGAATAATTAAAACTAAACCTATTGCTACAACTATACTTTCTATAACATTTATCACTTTCTTAATTTTTTTTCTTATATTTTCATTTTTAATCTTGAAAATACCTACTAATTTATTGGAATATTTTTCTCTATAAATAGAAAATTTTTCAGCTATTTTCTTTTCTTTAATAAGTAAATAAAGAAAAAAAGAAGTTAAAATAAAATAAAATACTCCATATAAAATAATTTTACTATTCATTTTCACTCCTTCTATCATTTTTATTAATCATGTTAAATATTATAGCATACTTTAATATTTTTTTTAATTATATTTTATATAGTCCATTATAAATTTCATCAATGCTTTTATGTTTTTGTAGTTGAAATATTTTAATAAAAAATAGCTCCAAATTTTTTGGAACTATTTTAAATTTTATTTTTTATTTTTTAAATATTTATCGATTTCAACTGCTGCTTTCTTCCCAGCCTCCATAGCTAAAATAACAGTTGCAGACCCAGTAACTGCATCTCCACCTGCAAAAACTCCTTCTCTTGAAGTTTTCCCAGTAGTCTCATCCACTTCTATGCCCTTCCATTTATTTAAATTTAAATTTTCAGTTGTGTTTGCAATCAAAGGATTGGGAGAAGTTCCCAAAGACATTATAACAGTTTCAGCTTCTATATTAAATTCGCTATTAGGTATTTTAGAAAATGTTGCTCTTCCACTCTCATCTAGTTCTCCTAACTCCATTCTAATGCATTTTACCTCTTTCACCCATGCCTTTTCATCTGCTATAATTTCAACTGGATTAGTCAAAAAATTAAATTTTATTCCTTCTTCTTTTGCGTGTTCTATTTCTTCTCTTCTAGCAGGAAGCTCAGCCTCTCCTCTTCTATATACTATAGTCACATCTGCTCCTAATCTTTTAGCTGTTCTTGCTGCATCCATTGCAACATTTCCACCACCAACAACTATAACTCTTTTTCCTATTTTTATTGGTGTATCATAATCTGCTCTATTAGCTCTCATAAGATTAACCCTTGTTAAAAATTCATTGGCAGAAATTACTCCATTATAATTTTCTCCAGGAATATTCATAAACTTAGGAAGTCCTGCTCCACTTCCTATAAATACAGCAGAAAAATTTTTTTTGTTTAGTAAATCATCTATAGTAAAAGTTTTTCCTACAACAGAATTTGTTTCCACCTTTACTCCCAATTTATATAAATTTTCTATTTCCTTATTTACAATTTTTTCTTTTGGTAATCTGAACTCAGGAATACCATAAGTAAGTACACCTCCAAGCTCATGCAAAGCTTCATATATAGTTACATCATAACCTTTTTTTGCTAAATCTCCAGCCACTGTAAGTCCTGCTGGTCCACCTCCAATAACAGCTACTTTTTTCCCTTTTGCTTCTTCTTTATCTATTTCAATACCATTTTTTATTATCCAATCTCCAACATATCTTTCTAATTTCCCTATAGAAACTGGCTGTGGGTTTTTTCCTCTATTTAATATACATTTTGCTTCACATTGTGTTTCTTGCGGGCAAACTCTACCACAAATAGCTGGAAGATTAGAATACTTTGAAATTATTTTTCCTGCTCCTTTTATATCATTGAGTTTTATTTTTTGGATAAATGCAGGTATATCTATTGAAACAGGACAACCTTCCACGCAAAATGGAATTCTACAATTTAAACAACGCTCAGCTTCAACTTTAGCTTCTTCAAAATTATAGCCATAACATACTTCATCGAAATTTTTATTTCTAATTTCAGCCTTTTGTACTCTTGCTTCCACCCTTTTTTTTCTATCAAAAATTTTTTCATGATTTTGACAGAGAGGGCTATGATGTGTTTCTCCTTCTTCTATTTCTAAAATATTTCTTCCCTCTTCTGTTTTATACATATTTTGTCTTTTTAAAGCCTCGTCAAAATTAACTAAATCTCCATCAAATTCTGGTCCATCAACACAGGCAAATTTTACACTGTCCCCCATACTTATTCTACAAGCTCCACACATTCCTGTTCCATCAACCATTAAGGGATTTAAACTTACAGTATTTCTTATTCCAAATTCTTTACATTTTTTAGAAGTGAATTTCATCATTATCATAGGACCAATAATTACTGCATGATCGTAATTTTTTCCTTCTGAAATTAATTTTTCTAGCATATTCGTTACTAGACCTTTAAACCCATACGTACCATCATCTGTACAAATGTATAAATTTTCTGCTAGATCCCTTATTTCACTTTCAAAAATTAAGCTCTCTTTATTTCTGGTTCCTATTATTACATCAAAACTATACCCCTGCCTTTTCATCCATTTTACCTGAGGATATATGGGGGCTGTTCCAACACCGCCAGCTATAAAAATATACTTTTTCCCTATAAGCTCTTCTTTAGTCATCTCTACTAATTCGCTAGCTTTACCTAAGGGGCCTACAACATCTAAAAAGAAATCTCCTATTTCAAGTTTTGAAATTTTTTGAGTACTTTTTCCCACAAGTTGAAAAACTATAGCAACACTTCCTTTTTCACTGTCATAATCGCATATAGTAAGCGGTATTCTTTCAGCTTTTTCATCCACTTTTACTATTAAAAATTGTCCAGGCTTTGCAGAGTTAGCTAAGTCTTTAGCTTCAATATCCATATAGCAAATTATAGGTGTAAGCCATTTTTTTTCTATAACTTTATACATACTTTCCTCCAAAATTTTTTACTCAGTCAAAAATTTTTCATAGTTTTATTTCCAATTTAATTATTTATTTTTGTTATTATATATTAATTTTTTTTGTGAGACAATAGAAACAAAAAAAATTTTTTACTCTTCTAATAGAAAAAAATTCATCTTTTCTTAGCAATTAACAAAAAATTTAATAAAAATTTCTTGCATATTTATCAAAACAAGTATATAATCAAAGTAATAAAATTTTATAGAATATCTTAAAATATTAAAATATTTTGTAAATTAAAATATATTTTGATAGGAGTTGCTGTCTTATGAAAAATAATCTTCTTCCAGATTTTTATGGTATTTTTGAAATAAAATCTCTAACAAAAAATAGAATCAGAATGGAAATTAATAAACTAAAAAATAATACAGAAGAAATTGAAAATTTAAAGCAGAATCTTAGTAAAATTAGCTTAATAAAGAATTTTAAAATAGTTTCTTGTTTAGGCAGTTTAACTATTGATTTTGATGATAAGAGAACAGACGCTAACTTTATAATAGGAATTATTTTAAGACTTTTAAATTTAGAAAACGAAATATTTAAAAATCGAGATGGAAGTTTAAAATCTCTTTTTATAAATTTTTTAAACTTTTCCGATATAGCAATATATAATAAGACTAGAGGGCTTTTAGACTCAAGAACCTTGGCTGCTACACTTCTATTGTTATATGGCTTAAAAAAAATTCGAACTAACCCTGTTATGCCTGCTGGTGCTACTTTAATTTGGTGGGCATATAGTCTGTTTACAAAGGAAATAAAAGAAAGAAGGGAGCAATAAATGAATGTCGTAATTAAAGATGTATTAAAGAAAACTTATTTAATGTTCAATAAAGTAAAAATTATTCATAGTATTCCAGGAAGAGTAAGATTGTTTATTCCTTCTCTTGATAAAGTACCAGAAGAAATGAAAAAATATGAAGACTATGTAAGTTCTATATTAAAAATGAAACAGGGAATAAATAAAATTTCCTATTCTTATTTAACCAGCAAAATTTTAATTGAATACGACAAAAAAAAATTAACAGAAAAAGACATTGTTGACTGGTTAAATAAAATTTGGAAAATTTTAGTGGACAATGAGTATATTTATCATGGTCTTTCTATTTCTGAAATTGAAAATAATGTAAAAAAATTCTATTCAATGCTCAAAGAAAAATTAGAGAAGGGTGAATAAAATGAAAAAAAATGAAAATTTGCTTTCTTGCTATATAATACATAGATTAAGGGGAAGAATTCGTATAAAATCTAAGGCTTTAAAATATATCACTCCTTCTCTTAAAGCAGAAATTGAAAAGCAATTACTACAAGTAAAATATATACAGTCTGTTGAAATCAACCTTATAACTGGTACTATTTTAATCTATTTTGAAGATATTTCACTAAGCGAACAAAACTTGATAAATTTAATACAAAACACTTTAAATTCTCATATATTTGAAATTTGTTCTAATGAAAAAAAAATAAATGCTTCCAAGTACATAATTGAAAGAAAATTACAAGAGGAATCTCCAAATGAAATTTTAAAAAAGATTGCTATGACAGGAGGTTTACTTGTATATAATCTCTTTTTTAGAAAAAAATCTGATATTGCAACTATCGGTTTAAAAAAATTTTTCAACTATAATACTCTTTCAACGATAAGTCTTGCTATGCCAGTTATAAAAAATGGTTTTATGTCTTTATTCAAAAATAAAAGACCAAATGCTGATACTTTAAGTTCTACCGCAATAATAAGTAGCATACTACTTGGCAAAGAATATACTGCTTTAACTATTATGATGCTGGAAGAAATTGCCGAGCTTTTAACAGCATACACAATGCAAAAAACTCGTGGTGCTATAAAAGATATGCTAAGTGTTGGAGAAAGCTATGTTTGGAAGGAAATGGAAGATGACAATGTTAAAAGAGTCCCTATTGAAGAAATAAAAAAAGATGATGTTATAGTTGTACAAACAGGTGAAAAAATAAGTGTCGATGGAAAAATAATAAAAGGAGAGGCACTTATAGATCAATCTTCCATTACTGGTGAATATATGCCAGTTAAAAAAGTTATTGGAGAAAATGTATTTGCTGGTACTATCATAAAAAATGGTAATATAAGCATATTAGCAGAAAAAGTGGGAGATGATAGAACTGTTTCCAGAATTATAAAGTTAGTTGAAGATGCAAATTCAAATAAAGCTGATATACAAAATTATGCTGATACGTTTTCAGCACAGCTAATACCTTTAAATTTTATACTAGCTGGAATTGTCTATGTCACTACAAAAAACATTACTAAGGCTATGAGTATGCTTGTTATTGATTATTCTTGTGGTATAAGACTTTCTACTGCTGTAGCTTTTTCCGCAGCCATAAATACTGCAGCAAAAAATGGTATTTTAATAAAGGGAAGTAATTTTATAGAAGAATTATCCAAGGCAGAAACAGTAATTTTTGATAAGACTGGTACAATCACAGAAGGTAAACCTAAAGTACAAAGTATTGAAGTTTTTAAAAAAGGAGTAAATGAAAGTGAAATGCTTTGTCTTGCCGCTGCCGCTGAAGAGCAATCTTCTCATCCTCTAGCTGTTGCTATTATGAATGAGATAAAAGATAGAGGTCTTGAAATTCCAAAACATAGTAAAATAAAAACCATCGTCAGTCGTGGTGTTGAAACAAAAATTGGAAAGGGAAAAGATGCTTCTCTTATTAGAGTTGGCAGTAAAAAATTTATGCTGGAAAATTCTATTAATTTAGATTCTGTTTCTGAAGCTGAAAGAGGTATTATATCTAGAGGCGAAATAGGAATTTATGTTGCTAAAAACGATAAATTAATAGGGCTTATAGGAGTTTCAGATCCTCCTAGAGAAAACATTAAAAAAGCTATAAATCGTTTGAGAAATCATGGAGTCGATGATATAGTTCTATTGACTGGAGATTTAAGACAACAGGCTGAAACAATAGCCTCTAGAATGTCACTTGATAGATATGAATCTGAACTTTTACCTGAAGATAAGGCAAAAAATATATTAAAGTTTCAATCTTCTGGCTCAAATGTTATAATGATAGGCGATGGTATAAATGATGCTCCCGCTCTATCTTATGCAAATGTTGGAGTTGCTTTAGGGAGTACTCGTACTGATGTTGCAATGGAAGCAGCTGACATAACGATTACTCAAGATGATCCTCTTTTAGTCCCTGGAGTTATAGGTCTTTCAAAAAAAGCTATAAAAACGATAAAAGAGAATTTTGCTATGGTTATAGGTCTTAATACCTTTGCATTAGTTTTAGGTGCTACTGGTATATTACCTCCAGTCTATGCTTCTGTTTTACACAATTCGACAACTATTTTTGTTGTTGGCAATTCATTAAAACTTTTAAAATACAACTTAAATAACAAATAGGAGAAGAGTATGAAAAAACTTTCTATTACTGTCGTACACAGGTTACCTAACAGGGTCAGAATAAAACTTTCTCTTCCAATGAAAGAGCCAAAAAATTTTTATAAAACAATTAAAAACAATCTATCCATGCTAAATTTTAAATATAGTCCTAGAAACCAATGTTTAACCTTAGAATTTGAACCCAGTGAAATTCTTTTACAAGAAATCATATATAGGGTGGGTATAGCATTTTCAATAGAAAATGGGCTTGTTCAAGTTAGGCTTCTTGAGGGCTATGAATATAAATCTATTTCACCTATAGCTATCTATGCCTTTGCAGCTATAACAGCTGCTGGTTTTAATAAATTTATTAATATAGATAACACTAAACTTCAAAATTCTATGAATACCTTTGCAATGGGCATAACTGTGGGTTCCGTACTTGAACATGCTTATAGTGAGGTAAGAAGGCGGGGAATGTTTGATATAGAAATTTTACCTGCACTCTACTTACTTAAATCTTTTATAGAAGAATCTAAATTAAGTACAGTACTTATAATGTGGTTAACAACTTTTGGAAGACACTTAACAGTACCAAAACAAACTACAAAAATTTTAAAAGTTTTTAGAACAAAAACTTCTCATTCTTATCAATATACAGCTACTATTTTAGATGACCATAGTATTGAAAATTTTTCAGATATGGTAAATCATATATTTTTTAAGAAAGCTAATACATACATGAGCTTTAATGAGCGTTACATTACTTTAAGTAAAATTTAAATATAAAAATTAATTATCAGGAGGTAAAAAATGTTAAGAGGAAATGGAATAACAAAATGTCATTTAGTGGGTGCTGTAGTTGGAATTGGTGCAGCAGCGGTTGCATTCTATCTATACAAAAAAAATCAAGGTAAGGTTGATGAATTTTTAAGAAAACAAGGAATCAATATAAAACCTTCTACTTGTTCTAATTTTGATGGTATGGATATAGAAACTTTAACAGAAATGAAAGAGCATATTGAAGATTTAATCGCTGAAAAATCAGCAACTGAATATGCAAAAGAAAATGAAGAAATAGTAATCACGGCTGAATAAAATAACAAGTTTATTTAATTAAATTTGGGTGTATACTCCTGATATTGAAAAACTAATTTTATTATTTCAATATCAAAAAGGTATACACCCTTTATATTCTGCACCATTTATTGTACCTAAACCATTTAATGTTTTAAATTTATGTTTTCCTTTTCCATATGTTGCTGATAAAGTAAGATCTATTTCTTTTGTGAAATTATGTCTAAAGCTTAGACCTAGTTGATATGTATCTATATCTTCTCTTACATTGTTCAAATGGTTTTTATATTTTACTTCTGATTCTTGATAGCCAAAAGTTGCTCCCAGAGTTAATGGACCAAAGTTTCTAGTTCCTGTTAAAGACATTCCATTACTGTTAGAACTATATTTTATTTTTTCACTCTTATCTTTATACAAGCCTCCCAATCCACCTATATATTCGGCATCAATAGTATAGCCATTTTCTTTAGATTTTTCTAAATTTTTTAATGTTGTTGCCTTTATATTTCTCACTAAGTCTAAATTAACTCTTGATCTAGGAATATATAAAACAACTTCTCCTGTTTCTTTTTCATCATAAAATCCACCATCAGGGAGCTCAGTATGAGGAATACCAGTTTGTTCAGAAAAATCTACTTCCACTTTATCAGGTCTTTTAGGTGGATTGTTTGCTGGTGGTACTGGCTGATTTGGAAGAAAAGCTTGGCAAACATCTGCACCTGTTGGATCAAAACAACTATTAGTAAAGGCATCTTGTGGACCCTGATGACCTCCTTGAAGATCATAATTAAACTGATAGTAACCATTAACATTTGAATTATTAATGATATTTTTCCATCCATAAAGTGTCTTAACTCTAACTGTCTGGTTAGGTACTAAAATAAATTTAGTTCCAGCCTTTATAGTGTCATTTACTGTGGTAAGATCTATGATTGGATTATTTCCTGTAAAAGAAAGAACTCCAGACAAATCTTTTCCACCAGAGCTGTTATTAGAAAAACTATAATTTCCAGAAATTGCTCCACCACTAATAGATATTGCTGAATAACTGTTTGCCGATACTATTAAAGCCATAATAAATAACATTTTTTTCATAAGACTACCTCCTCTTATTTTTAGTTTTAATCTAACTTTATTGTAGCAAAAAAAAAAAACGCAATATATTTGTACAATATTTTTTTATAGTTTAAAATAATATAAATAAAATATCAGAAAAATAGATATATTGAAAATATAAAAACTGTAGCCAAAATTTTATAAAAAAATTCAAGCTACAGTTTTTAATTTATTAAAATTTTTATTAATTTACAAACCTTTTTATTCAGTTCTAAGAGCATCTATTGGATTTAATTTTGCTGCCTTTCTTGCGGGGCTTACTCCAAAGACTACTCCTACTATAACCGATATACTCATGGATAAAATTATAGAGAAGATTGAGAATACTGGCTTTATTCCAACTATTTTTCCAGCCAAAAGACCTAAAATAAAGCCTAGAACTATTCCGATAAGCCCTCCCAGAAGAGTGAGAATAACAGACTCAAACAAAAACTGTTTTAATATATCTCTATTCTTTGCTCCTAGAGCTTTCCTTATACCTATCTCCTTAGTTCTTTCAACAACTGTAACAAGCATTATATTCATAACACCTATCCCTCCTACAAAAAGAGAAATACTTGCAGCAAGTGTTATAAAAATACTTAAAGTTGATAAAATTTTATCAAAAGATTCTATATCATTTGAAATTGCCCTTGTTATATAAACTTCGTTTGTATTTTTATAAAATTCTAAAATTCTTTTTGCTTCATTCATACTTTCTGCTAATTTATTCGGATCCTTAGCCTCTATTATTATAGAATCAAAAGTTTCAAGATTAGAGTTAAATGTTTGATTATATGTTTTATATGGCATTCTTAATATAACAGGCATATCTTCATCAGCAAAAAGTTTATCAAAAGCTTCATAAGGGCTTCTGAAAACTCCAATTATTTTATAATTATAAGTTTGATTTGTTCTAAATCTTGAAATTTCTAATATTTCACCTATAGCTTTTTTTTCACTTCCAAATAATTTCTTTGCTGATGAATTGTCCAAAGTTATAACTCTTTCATTTTTTTCATATTCAAAAGGTAAAAAATTTCTCCCGACTAATATTTCAACTGGAGAAATTTTTTCAAAGTCAGCTGTGCTTATATCTGCATAAGAAAATTTTCTTATATTTCCTTTTTTCGTTCTAAATCGTTCTTCTATGCCAATTGCAATATTTTTAAATTTACCACTTTCTTTTAATAAGTTAAGAGTTGCATTAGAAAAGTAATCTTTGTATTTAAATTTTTCAGATTTATAATCAATGGATACAGTAAATTTTCCATAACCTATTTTTTTTAAATCGCCAAGGACATTTTCTCTTCCTCCAACACCTATTGACCACATTGTTATAACAGATGCTATGCCAATTATAATACCAAGCATAGTTAAAATCGTTCTCAATTTATTTGACTTTAAAGTACTTATGGTCCCCTTAAATATTTCTAAGAAATTCATATTATTTCTCCATCTTTAAAAATTATTTTTCTATTTGCACTCTCCCCTATACTGGGCTCATGAGTTACAATAATTATAGTTTTTCCCATTTCATTTAAATTTTTTAAAATTTTTATAATTTCTTCTTCAGATTTACTATCTAAATTTCCTGTTGGTTCATCAGCTAAAATTATACTGGGCTCATTTATCAATGCTCTAGCTATTGCTACCCTTTGTCGTTGCCCACCAGAAAGTTCATTTGGCTTATGATCCGCTCTATCTTTTAAACCTACAAGCTCTAAAAGTTTCATAGCCCTTTCAAATCTCTCTGATTTTTTTACACCTGAATATATAAGTGGTAGCTCTACATTCTCTACAGCATTTAATTTAGGTAATAAATTAAATGACTGAAATATAAAACCAATTTTCTTATTTCGTATTTCACTGAGTTCATCTTGGCTCATTTTAGATATATCTATTCCATCTAAAAAATATTTTCCCTTATATTCACTATCAAGACAACCTAAGATATTCATCATAGTCGATTTTCCACTTCCACTGCTACCCATAATTGCTAAAAATTCTCCTTCTTCCACATTGAAGGAAACATCTTTTAAGACTCTAAGCTCTGTGTTACCATTGATATAAGTTTTGTTAATTTTCTCTACTTTTATCACTCTTTTCTCCTTTTAAAAGTTTTAAGCCATCTTTAAGTCTATTATCAGGAGCTTTCACTATTTTTTCATCAACATTTAAACCAGATAAAACTACTACATTTTCCCCTGTCACATTCTTAACTTCTATTTCTTTTTTTACAATTTCATTTTCATTTTTCAAAATAAAAACAAAATATTTGCCCTCTTCATAAACAAGAGAAATTTTAGGAATAACTATATTTTCTAGCTTATCTTTTAAATTAGCTGTAGCTTTAATTTTAAAACCTGGAATTAGATTCGGAATATCCTCACTAGCTTTAACTTCGGCCTCCAAAACATTTTCTGAAGTTAAGGATGAAATCATAGAAAGTTTTGAAATTTTGCTTATAACACCACTATAAATTTTTTCGTCTTCTGTTGATTCAAGTTTTATTTTTACTTCATCTCCAAGATTTATCATTGTTGAATTATATTCTGGTATCTCTACTACAATTTTTAAATCATTTGAATCAATTATCTCCATAAGTGAGCTGTCAGTATCAACCAGATAATTTTTTTGAGCTTTTAAATTTGAAATAACTCCTGCAACAGGACTTTTTATTTCTTTTGCAGTTTTACTTAAGGTTTCCTTTAGTTCCTCCAAATTTAATTGCACAATTCTATAGTCCCCTTCCAATGTTTTAACTTCTTCCAAACTCACTCCACCAATGGCATAAAGTTCCCTAAGTGTTTTTAAATTTCTACTGATTTTATTTAAATTTATATTTTCCTTCTCAATGCTTCTTTCAATTTTATTTTTTTCATCATCATCAAAGCTTACTAAAACTTCGTCCTTTTCTACAAAATCTCCATTTTTTACTGTTACTTCTTTAACTTTTAATTTCTTATCAACAAATATTCCTATGGGATTATTTGCACTTATTTGTCCATTTAGGGTAATAGTACCAATTATATTTGTCTTTTGAGCATTAATATAGTTGTAATCTTCTAAGTATACTTTCTCATTTGGATTTGGTCTCAGAAAAATATATAAAATATATATTAATACTAAAAACACTATTCCAATAATTATTTTTTTATTAATCAGTTTAATCACTTTTCACCTCATAACCAGCTTTTATATCTATCTTATACATAAAAGCATGTAAATTGTTTTTTATTTTTTTTGTTTCAATTTCTTGAGCCAGATAAATTTTATAAGCATCTATTACATCTAAATAACTAGCTCTGTTCAGTTCATTTTCCTTCTTTTTTATTTCATATCTTTTCTTAACTATGTCAAGCTTTTTTTTGTTTATTTCCAAACTTTTTTCTAACTCTTCATAAGTTGTAATTAAATTTATTTTTTCATTTAATATCTCTTTTTTCTTTTCTTCTAAAGTTTCTTTTAATTTTTCCTCTTCAATTTTAGAATTTTTATAAATCGTATCATTTGAAAATAGCCTTTTTGAGAATTTTATTGAAAAAACATTTTCCCCCTTATAAAGCCTTCCATAGTTTTCTCTTCTGTCTATTCTTTCAAAGCCTAAAATTATATCAGGCATAAAACTGTCATATTTATTATACTTTGTTCTTTCATTTAAAATTTTTAAATTTAGCTCCAACTCATTCAAATCAAGTACTTTATACTTTTCAATTAGCCTATTAATGTTAAATTTTCTATAGTTTATATCTTTTAAAGTATAAGCCTGAAAGTTGATTTTATAGTTATTTCTTCCTATTTGATAAAGTGATTCTAATTTTTTAATTAAAACTACTATCTTCAGTTCGATATCTTCCAATTCGACTTCAGCAGCCTCCAAGCTTATCTTAGCTTCCATTCCCAAACTAAACTTTTCTTTTACATTTCCGACCTCATTTTCATAATATTTTTTTGCTTCTTTCAAATAGACAAGTTCATTTTTTATATCCAATATATTTTGATACAAATCTAAAAATTCAATTTTTTTCTTTTCTATATTTTTTAAAAATTCAATTTTATTAAGTTTTTTATTTAGACTATTTATTTCAAATTCACTTTTATATTTTGAATAAAATAAATCCTTAATATTTTTTTCTATTCCATAACTTATATAGCTTTTTTTATTTTCTACATAGTTATAGTTTAAAAATAAAGGTCCATAAGCAAGCTTATTTTGCAATGTTTTATCATACTTTCTAAGTCTTTCCTCCATAGAATTTTCTACAGCATTAAAATTACTGGAAAATTCTAAGCCATTAAAATCTCCCAGTTTATTATCTTTTATTAAATTATTTATTCTTTCCTCATTATTTCTATATATATTGAGTTCATAGCTATTTAAATCATTTTCGATTTGGAAAAAAATATCATCAATTGATATTTCATTTCCTAAACTAGAAAAAAATATACTCAAATTAGTTATAAATATTACTAAAAATATTTTGTTTTTCATAATTTCCTTCCAAACTTAAATTTCCTTTATTTTTTTTAAAGCATTTTCAAATTTCTTTTCAAACCATTTCCTTAATTCTAAAGGTTCCAATATAAGAGCTTCATCTAAAAAATATGAAAAGTATTTTTTAGCTTGTTCTTCAGAACATTCAAATTCAAATACATTTGCTTCTCTAGAAATTATCTTAGGTCGATTTAATTTTGAAACCTTTAAAAGCCTTATACCTTCATCTGTTAACCTAAGTTTTATTCTTCGCCCCTGTGATAAAAAAGGATCAAAATTTGCTACAATATTCTTTATATATTCCTCTTCATCCCATTTTCCAAGTTCAGATAAAGTATAAACCTGCTTTAAATTACTCAACTTATAATTTTTATATTTTTTTTCTTCCATATCATAGCAAAAAATATAATTTGCTATCTCTAAATCTGAACTGGCTATATGATACGGTGTCACAACTACTTTTCTTTCATCATTAAAAGTTATTACAATATTTTTTTTATCTTTTATAGCTAACTTAATTCTCTCTATAATTTCTTTAAAAATAAATAATTCTCTCACATTTTTCTGTTGGCTAGTATACTTTATAAGTAAGTTTCTCATAAATTCAGATTCGTTTAAAACTTTCTTATCCCTAAGTACATCATAGTAAATTGAGCTATTTTCCTTATTTAAATTAAATTGTATGAATTTTTTTACTTTGTTCATTGTTAGCTTATCAATTCTTTTAATATCGTATTCTTCATAATTATCTTTTAAATTAGAGAAAAGATAGTTCATAAAGTGATTATTGGATAGACCAAAATCATTCAAATCATTTCTCACTATATCATAGATATTCTTAGATACAGTAACCTTTATTTTTTTCATAACTTCTTCCTTTTAAATATCTTATTAAGCTTCGTTTAAAATATAAGCTTTACACAAATTATATTCTTTCTCATTTAATATAGCCTCAATTTTAATTCCTTCATCAGTGTAATCCTCAGATTTTATTATAGATTTTCTATGAAGCATAGCTGAAATATCCGTATTAGAATAAGGAATCAAAAGTACACAATTATGGCTTTTACTTACTAAACTATCCTTCACTAAATCCATTAGCTCTCTTATATTTTCTCGACTTACAGCACTTGTGCTCATAACAGTATACTGAGAATATTTTTCCTTTATTTCCTCAATTTTTTTATCGACTACTAGGGAAGAGTATTTTTCCACTGCCTTATCAATTTTATTTAAAACCAAAATTTTCGCCTTGTCTAAGCAATTTAATTCATCAAGAACTTTCTCCACTGCCTCTATTTGTTCTATAACATCAGAAGCTGAAATATCTGCTACATGCAATATTAAATCAGAAAATATTACTTCTTCCAATGTTGACTTAAAAGATTCAACTAAATCATGAGGAAGTTTTTTAATAAAACCTACAGTATCTGTTAAGGAAATAATTCTCTTATCACTTAAAGCCAAAGTTCTTGTCGTCGTATCAAGAGTTGCAAAGAGCATATCCTTTGATAAAACCTCCTCCTTTTTTAAACTCTTATCACTGGGATATAAGTCAACTAAAACATTTCTAAGTGTTGATTTACCAACATTGGTATAGCCAACTAAAGATACTCTTGGGATTCCAGACTCTTCTCTCTTTTCTCTTTGAGTACTTCGAATTTTTCTTATGGCTTCCAAATCTTCTTTTAAAGAATTTATATTTTTTCTTATCAGTCTTCTATCTATTTCAAGTTTCTTTTCTCCAGGTCCCTTTGTTCCTACTCCACCTCCAAGTCTTGACATCATCACACCAAAACCTATCAGTCTATTACTTCTATACTTTAATTGAGCTAACTCTACCTGTAATTTTGCCTCCCTTGTTTTTGCTCTTCTTGCAAAAATTTCAAGAATTAGGGTTGTTCTATCAATTACCTTACAAGCTGTTGCTTCCTCTATACATTTTAATTGCAACCCACTTAATTCTTCATCAAAAATTAGTAAATTAGCTTTTTTAATTTGAATTTTTAATGCAAGTTCTCTTATTTTTCCAGAACCAATTAAAAATAAAGGATCTATCTTTTTTTTCTTTTGAAAAAATTTATCTACAACTTTTAAATTGCAGGCATAGGCAAGCTCCTCTAACTCTTCCAAGGCTTCTTCACTTTCAATTCCAATTAAAATAGCATACTCACTATCATCTTCCACAATATTTCTTTTCTTTAAATGCTCTTCTACTTCCTTAACTTTTTCTAAATACGGATAATCATTTAAATTCTTTAAAAATATTTTTTCATAACTCAATTCTTCCTGTACTATTTTACAAAAAGCTAACTCACAACCAGTAACTCCATTCTCACTGACACCAATTGAAACAATACAATCAAGTTTTAGTTTTAAAAGTGCAGATATATCCACTGAAGATAAATGAGGATTCCCTCCTGGATGAGTATGAATAATTCTAACAGCTGAAAGTCTTTTTTCATAGACAGTTATAGGGGGAAGGCTAACCGAACTACTATCTCCTATTGAAATTTCTAATATGTTTCCACTTCTATCTATAACTAAATTAATTTCTCTATTAATTTTATGACTTAACTCAGCAATATAGTTTACTATTTCTTCATCAATTAATTTACCCTTTTCTATCTTCTTTTAATCCTTCTATATTTCCACTTATCATTTTTCCTCCAAAGCCTATGAAGAGATATAGGCTTCTTTTATAATATTTACAGTATCAAAAATATTTGTATTTTCATTTATTTTTATAGTATAGTCAGCTGAAATTTCGTATAGAAACCTTCTTTTTTCATAAAGTTCTTCTATAGTTTTTCTTTTATCTTCACTTACATTTAAAATAGGTCTTGTTGTTGAGTTCTTTAACCTTTGATAAAGACATTCTATAGTACAATCTAGATAGACAACAAAAGAAGTTTCTCGAAGTCTTTTTATATTTTCATTATCTAAAATAGAACCTCCACCTGTTGAGATAACACAGTTATTCTTCAGAGATTCTTGAGCTATAATTTCTCTTTCTAAATCTCTGAAATAAATATTACCTTTTTCTTCAAAAATTTCATTTATAGATTTTTTTTCTCTGGCTGAAATTATCTTGTCAATATCCACAAATTTCATATCCATAAGTTTTGAAAGTGCCCTTCCAACAGTTGTCTTTCCACTTCCCATAAATCCTATTAATGCAATGTTATCCTTCATACTTTTCCCTTAAGTTTTTTCTTTATTATAACATAGATTTTTTATAAAAAAATACACTGAACTACAATTTGAAAATTTAAGTAGTCAGTGTATAAACTTTTTTTATTTTTTATCTTCTAATTTTTTTGTTAAATCTTTATTTTTCTTTAAAAATTCTTCAAAATCATCATGCTTTAAAACTCTTTTTCCTAATTCCAATTTACATTTTTTACCTAATTCTTTTAGTTTTTCTCTATTTTCAGCGGTCTGCCTTTTCCCTATTTTATTAAGAAAACTATTTAATTCATGCTCTTCACTAAAATTCATAAGAACCTTATCTAAATTCATAACAATACCTCCTGTTAATCTTAGTTATTTCAATAATAATATATTAGACTTTAAAAGTCAAGAAAAAAACTTTTATTTCAAATATAATTTAAAGTACAATTAACTTTGTAGCAGACATTTTTTTCTCCAGAATAGTTTTCATACTAGTTAGTTGTCCAATATTTATTTTTGAATCAATTTGATAATATCTAGTTGACGTACTACATAATAGTATTTCAACTCCCCTACTCTGTAGTTTTCTAAAATAAATATTTAGTTTCGAAGAACTAATAGCAAATAAAACTGCTTCATTGTATAAGATAATAGTTTTGGGAAGAAAATCTAAATCTGCTAGAGTATGAAGATAAGTTTCCATAAGTAAATAACCTAGTTCTTTCTCTACTCCTCCTAAATTCATTGAAGAAAAGGTAAAGACAATATTATTATTCTCTTCTAAATTTTTTACATTAAAGATACCTTCTAACTCTTGTATAAAATTATCCTTTCCACATCTCATAATTACCTCCAAATAAAGCTAGAATTTTCTATCTATATTTTAGCATAATTAAATAAAAAAATTTATATACTAATATTTAAAATCCCTCACTTTTTTTAATTTTTATTCGTCAAGCTTTAAGTAAAAACCAAAAGATGAATTTATCTTCTTAGAAAAAGT
>NZ_JAUMYY010000016.1:3232-36665 GCF_030528405.1 Fusobacterium sp. | reverse complement strand
TTTTAGGAGATAATATCTTTTATGGACATGGTTTTACAGGTATGTTAAAAGAAGCAGCAGCTAAAAAAGAAGGAGCAACAATTTTTGGTTATTATGTAAGTAATCCTCAAGATTTTGGAGTTGTTGAATTTGATAAAGACGGTAAAGCTATTTCTTTAGAAGAAAAACCAAAGTATCCTAAATCTAATTATGCAATACCAGGACTATATTTTTATGATAATACAGTTGTGGAAAAAGCAAAAAAAGTAAAACCTTCATTAAGAGGAGAACTAGAAATAACAACCTTAAATGAACTGTACTTAAATGAAAACAAACTGAATGTAATAAGCTTAGGAAGAGGAATGGCATGGTTAGACACAGGCACTCATGAAGCACTTTTAGAAGCTTCAAATTTTGTAAAGACAATACAATCAAGACAGGGAATAATGGTTGCTTGTCCAGAAGAGATTGCTTATAGAAACTCCTGGATAAGTGATGAAAAATTAAAAGAATTAGCAGAGCCATTATTAAAATCAGACTATGGAAAGTATCTGATGAATATTATATAATAAATAATAAATGAAATAAGTATATTTTAAAATATGTTAAAACTAATTGGAAGTGATAAAATTAAAATTTATTAAAAATTCAACAATAAACTCAATATTATACTTTAAGAATAAGGTATTTAATAGCTTATAGTAAAATAAAGGAGGAGATAGGTATGACAAAGTTAAAAAAAATAATGACTAAAATTAAGGACCTATTTGTAATAAAAACAACAAAAAACTCTGATATTTTTAAAATAGATACTTTATATGATAATATTAAGGAAATTGAAGGTATTTTATTGAGTGCAGGATTTAAATTAGAAAACATCCAAAATATTCAAAATTTAGGTGGAATGACTAACAAAAATTTTTTAATCTTTATAAATAATAAAAAGTATGTTCTAAGAGTTTCTGGAGCTGGAACTCAATGAATGATAAAAATAGAAAATAAAGAAGAAAATAGTAAAAAAACAACTCACTTGAATATAGACTCTAAACTAGTTTATTATGACAAAAATACAGGAGATAAAATTTCAGAATATATAGAAAATGGAAAAACTTTGAATTCGGAACTAGCAAGAGAAAATTTAAAAGAGGTTGCTAATATTTTAAGAAAACTTCACAGTTCAGATGTAAAATTCAATAATAGATTTGATGTATTTGAAGAGATAAAAAAATATGAATTATTAGCAAAGAAGCTAGGAGCGAACTTCTATCCTTCTTACGAAGAAATAAAAGTTAAAATCGAAAAGCTAAAGGAAGAATTAATAAAATTAAAGCCCAAATTAGTTGCTTGCCACAATGATGCAGTACCGGAAAACTTTATAATAAGTGCTAACAAATTATTTTTAATTGATTGGGAATATTCAGGAATGAATGACCCTATGTGGGACTTAGCCTCATATTCCTTAGAAAATAGTTTTTCAAAAGAAGAAGAATTAACGTTCCTAAAGGAATATTTTTATAATGAAGTATCAGAAAACGATTATTTAAAAGTTCAAATTTTTAAAATTTTACAGGATTTTTTATGGAGTATTTGGACTTTAGTAAAAGAAAAAAAGGGAATTAATTTTGGAACTTACGGAATTAAAAGATTTGAAAGATGCAAGAATATGCTGGAGGATATAGATGAAAGATAAGAATACAATTGATTGGTTATCCACTATACTTCCACTGTTAATAGTTATAAGCCTTTGTGTTTTATTTCTTATATTTCCTGATGATTCAATTTTTATATTGGAAAAAATTAGAGATTTCTTAGGGGATAATTTTGGCTTGTATTATGCAATTTTAGGCTGTGGAATCTTGACTTGCAGTCTATATATTGCATTTTCTAAGTATGGTCAGATAAGATTAGGAAAGAATAGCGAAGAACAATATTCGTCATTTACATGGGGAGTTATGATTTTTACTTCAACAATGGCAGCAGATATTCTTTTTTATTCCTTGTGTGAGTGGACTTTATATGCGAATGAAAAATATATAGAAGAAATTGGTGGAATACAAAAATGGGCATCCACATATCCTTTATTTCATTGGGGACCTATAGCCTGGAGTTTTTATATAATATTGGCAGTCGCTTTCGGCTTTATGTTGCATATAAGAGGAAGAGATAAGCAAAAATTTTCAGAAGGCTGTAGACCTATCTTAGGAAAAAAAGTGGATGGAATACTTGGAAAAATAATAGATTTAATAGCTATTTTTTCTTTATTAGCTGGAACAGCTACAACTTTTTCATTAGCTACACCCCTTTTATCAAGTACTTTTAGCAGAGTGTTTTCTATAGAAAATACAAATTATTTAACAATTTTAATATTAATTTTTATAGCTATTGTGTATACTTTTACAGTTTGGTTTGGAATGAAGGGAATAGCACTACTAGCTAATTATTGCTCATATCTTTTTTTTATTTTACTTTCTTATTTTTTATTTTTAGGGAAAGAGACAAAATATATATTAGAAACTGGATTTTCAGCTATCGGGACAATGCTACAAAATTTTATTGGACTTGCTACCTGGATGGATCCTCTTCGTGAAACTTCATTTCCTCAGAATTGGACTATTTATTATTGGGCATATTGGATGGTCTGGTGTGTTGCGACTCCATTTTTTATAGGTAAGATATCCAAGGGAAAAAAAATAAAACAAGTAATTATTGGTGGATATATTTGGGGAATTTCAGGAACATTTATGTCATTTATTATACTTGGGAATTATGGAATGAGTCAGCAAATAAAACATGGATTAAACTTATCAGGGTTGATTGAAAAAGGAGTTTCCTATTCTGATGTAATAATAAATATATTTGAAACATTGCCCTTCCCAAGCTTTGGATTATTGCTTTTGGCTATAACTATGGTAGCATTTTATGCAACAACATTTGATGCTTTAACAATGGTGATATCTGCATATTCATATAAAAAATTAGCTGTAGAAAAGGAACCTAGTAAAAAAATAAGAATATTTTGGTCTATTATGTTTATTTTACTACCAATAGCCTTGATTTTTATGAAAAGTTCTATGTATAGTTTGCAGTCCGTAGTAATAATAGCAGCATTTCCAATAGGTAATATTATTTTATTACTCGTAATAAGTTTCTTTAAAGATGCTAATAATTATCTAAAAAATATGGATTAAAATGTGTATTTTTAACTATAAAATTTATGAAAAATAGTAAGTAACAAAGTATTTTAATAGGAGAATAAAATAATGAAAGGAATAATCTTAGCAGGAGGAAGTGGAACAAGACTTTATCCGGTAACAAAAGCAATATCTAAACAAATAATTCCAGTATATGATAAACCTATGATTTACTATCCTTTATCTGTATTGATGCTGGCAGAAATAAGGGATATTTTAGTAATATCAACTCCTAGAGATGTAAAAGTTTTTGAAGAGCTGTTAGGAACAGGAGAGAATTTTGGTTTAAATATATCTTATGCTGTTCAAGAAAAACCTAATGGGCTTGCAGAAGCATTTTTAATAGGAGAAAAATTTATAGAGAATGATTCATGTGCCTTAGTTTTAGGAGATAATATCTTTTATGGACATGGTTTTACAGGTATGTTAAAAGAAGCGGCAGCTAAAAAAGAATTAGCAGAGCCATTATTAAAATCAGAGTATGGAAGATATCTTATAAATCTTATTAAGCTAAGTAAAAAATAGGTATTTATAAATTAACAAAGTTTCTAGTAATAAAAATAGAGGAGCAAAAATGGGAAAATTTAAAAAAATAAGTACAGGCATAGAAGGCTTATTTATAATTGAACCAACTGTATTTGGAGATGAAAGAGGTTTTTTTATAGAGACATACAATAAAAATGATTTTGCAGAAATTGGTATTAATGATGAATTTGTTCAAGATAATCATTCTAAATCTAAAAGAGGAGTTTTAAGAGGTTTACATTTTCAAACTAAATTTCCTCAAGGTAAATTAGTTAGAGTAATAAAAGGTTCAGTTTATGATGTTGCAGTCGATTTAAGAAAAAATAGTAAGACTTTTGGTAAGTGGTTTGGGATAGAACTTAGCTCTAACAATAAAAAAATGTTTTTTATACCCAAAGGCTTTGCTCATGGATTTTTGACACTGGAAGATGGTAGTGAATTTACTTATAAATGTACAGATTTTTATTATCCAGAATATGATTCAGGAATTATATGGAATGATAAAGATATAAATATAGAGTGGAATTTTAAAAAATATATGCTAGAAGAACAGGAAATAATTTTATCAGAAAAAGATAAAAAATTACAAACTTTAGAAGACTATAAAGGGAAAATGAAAGATGATTAAATTTATTTTAATAACTGGAGCAAATGGACAATTGGGATGTGATTTTCAAAAACTTTTTGATTCTTTAAAAATAAAATATATAGCTACAGATATTGAAGACTTGGATATTACTGATATTAATAAAATTAGAAATTTTGTGAATAAAAAAAATATAGATTTAATAATAAATTGTGCTGCCTATAATAATGTTGACAAGGCAGAAGACGAAGTAGATTTGTGTAGAAAGCTTAACACTTATGCACCGAGAAGTTTGGCTATAGTTGCAAATGAAATTGGTGCAGAATATATAACTTTTTCTACAGATTTTGTTTTTGATGGGAAGAAAAAAGAAGCTTATTTAGAAGAAGATGAAGCGAAGCCTCTTTCTATTTATGGAAAGACAAAGCTTGAAGGGGAAAGAGAAGTCTTTAAGGTAAAAGCTGATAGCTTTGTTATAAGGACCTCTTGGTTATTTGGAATAGGAAATAATAATTTTAATAAACAAATTTTAGATTGGGCTTCTACAAAAAATAACTTATCTATAGTTGATGATCAAGTTTCAGCACCCACTTATTCAAAAGATTTAGCTTATTATAGTTGGGAATTGATAAAAACAAAAAAATATGGACTTTACCATTTTTCAAATGCAGGGGAGGCTTCTAAATATGAACAAGCTAAGTATTTGCTTGAAAAGATAAAATGGCAGGGAGTTTTAAATAGAGCTAAGACAGAAGATTTCAATTTAAAAGCTAAAAGAGCTAAGTATACTAAGTTAAATAGTGAAAAGATAGAAAGTTTAATAAATAAAAAAATACCTGCTTGGGAAAATGCCATTGATCGATTTTTAGAAGAATTGGAGTGTGATAACTAAAATGAAGACCTATTTAATAACAGGTGCTGCTGGTTTTATTGGAGCAAATTTTTTAAAATATATTTTAAAAAGGCACGATGATATAAAAGTTGTAGTAGTAGATGTGCTAACTTATGCAGGAAATTTAGAGACAATAAAAGAAGAGTTAAAAGACTCGAGAGTAAGATTTGAAAGAGTTGATATAAGAGATAGAGAAGAACTTAAGAGAATATTTATTGAAAATAAAATAGACTATGTAGTGAATTTTGCAGCTGAATCCCATGTGGATAGATCAATAGAAAATCCACAAATTTTTTTGGAAACAAACATTCTGGGGACACAAAATTTACTTGAAAATGTAAAAAATATTTGGACAGTGGAAAAGGATGAAAAGGGTTATCCTGTTTATAAAGAGGGAGTGAAATATTTACAGGTATCGACAGATGAAGTCTATGGAAGTTTAACAAAAGAGTTTTCTAAATCCATAGATTTAAAAATAGAAGATGAAGAGGTAAATAAAATAGTAAAGAATAGAAAGAATTTAAAAACTTATGGGGAGAATTTTTTCACTGAAAAAAGCCCTCTTGATCCTAGAAGTCCTTATTCTGCATCAAAGGCTGCGGCAGATCATATAGTTATAGCATATGGGGAAACTTATAAATTACCAATTAATATAACTAGGTGCTCTAATAACTATGGACCTTATCATTTTCCAGAAAAATTAATTCCTCTTATGATAAAAAATATTCTTGAAGGTAAAAAGTTACCAGTCTATGGAAAAGGAGAAAATGTAAGAGATTGGCTCTATGTTGAAGATCATTGTAAAGGAATAGATTTGGTTTTAACTAAAGGAAAAATAGGAGAAATTTATAATATTGGTGGCTTTAATGAAGAAGAAAATATTAACATTGTAAGGATGTTGATAGACATTTTAAAAGCTGAGATTTCTAAGCATGAAAGTTATAAAAAATATTTAAAGACAGATTTGGATAAAATAAATTATAGTTTAATAAGTTATGTTCAAGATAGACTAGGACATGATATGAGATATGCTATAGATCCGACAAAAATAGTAAAAGAACTTGGATGGTATCCAGAAACAGACTTTGAAACAGGAATTAAAAAGACTGTAAAATGGTACTTGGAAAATCAAGATTGGGTGGAAAATATAACATCTGGTGAGTATCAAAATTATTATAAGCGAATGTATGAAAATAAAGAATAGGTGATGAAAATGTTGCAAGAAAGAAAAGATTTTTATTATGAAGAAGATGAGATTAGTTTATATGATATTATTGATATTTTAAAAAAATACTGGAAAGCAATAATAACAATTTTTTTAATAGGTTCTATATTAAGTTTTGCATTTGCCTTAGGTTTTAGAAATTACAATAGAAAAGAAAGTGCAAGTCAAAAATTTTATCTAAACTACCCTATTTTAGAAAAAAATTCTTATTACCAAATGCTAAATTTAAGCTATATTAAATTTGACCCTATGAGTATATTACAGAATGAAAAATATATAGATAAATTTTTTGAAATAGAAGAGTTAAATAAAGAATTTGAAAAATCAGAAATTGCAGATAAAGACCTTTTACTATCAGAAAAAATTAAATTTTTATCAAAGTTTTTAAGTATAAAAAAAGATGGAGATAATTATGAAGTTAAAGTTACAGCTAACAGAGAGTTAAAAATTTCTGAAAAAATAATTCAAATGTATTTTTTTATTTTGGAAAATGAAATCTCTAATAAAATGAAAGAATTGATAGAGATTCAAAAAGAAGAGGCAGAATATTTAAATGCTTATGCTCTTAAAGAATTGGAAACTATAAAAGAAAAAATAAATTTGGCTCTGAAAAAAGAGCATGGAACAAATATGACAGCAGAAGATATAAGGAGTTTAATTGCTTTTAAAGAACCTGTATTAAATGTTGATAATATTTATTATCAATCTGTTTATGATAAAACCTCGAAACAAATAGCAGGTGCAGAAGGTCTTCTAAATACAGGGCTTGTAGATAAATTATTAGAAAAAACAACTTCGCTTATAATTAAAAGGGAAAGTGGTATTGCTAAATACATTTTGTTGGGGGGATTTTTATTCACTTGTTTTATCATAATAATGTTTATTGTATTAAAAGAATTTTTAGAAGGTTATAGGCAGCATAAATTAGATAGAGAACAAAAAAAATTAAAATAAATAAAAAAATCGTTGGAATTTACAAATATTCCAGCGATTTTTAAATTTTTAAATTTTTATTTCTTTATTCTTCTTAAATTCTTCTTTAACTTCATTATAAAGTTCAGGTTTAGAAATCAAATCATAAGAAGAATTTGCAAGTATTTTTGCAGCTAGAAGTATAGCATTATGTGCATCTTCATTTTTTCCACATTCAATAAATTTTTCAGAATGTGATGATGTTCCAGGCGGAACAAAAGCTATTCTAATACAAGAACCAGGAACTTTAAACATAACATTTCCAAAGTCTGTAGAGCCTGTTTTTTCCCTAGGGGGCTCTATTCTTGGAGCATTTACTTCTGCAGCATTCTCCATGAGAATTCTATTTAATGATAAAACAGGTATTTTACTATCAAGAGATTTAGTTTCTATGATTTCACAAGTTGTTTCTGTCATCATAGCAGCACCTTCGACAATTTTTTTGAATCTTCTTATAACATCATTTAAATAATTTCTGTCATAAGATCTAAGACTTACTTTAGCTTTTGCATATTTAGGAACAACATTTGCCGGTCCTCCAGCATCCACTATTGTATAATGCATTTTTGTATCTTCTTTAACATGTTCTCTGAAAAATTCTATACCTTGAAATAAAAGTAACAAACCATCTAAAGCACTTCTACCTTTCTCAGGAGCAAGCGCAGCATGAGAAGATACACCATGAAAAATAATATCAAAATTAGAAAGAGCTAAAGATTTAACATCTGTTGTTGTCATAGGGGAACCATGCATCATAAGTGCAATATCTATGTCTTGAAATGCTCCATTTTTTTCCATAGGAACTTTTGCTCCCAAAGTTTCTTCAGCAGGTGTACCATAGACAACTATATTGTAGTCATAATCTTTTAGAACTTCTTTAAGTGCTACGGCAGCAGCAATGATAGAAGGTCCTTGCATATGATGAGCACAGGCATGGCCTAGTCCTTCTAAAGCATCATATTCACAAAGTAGACCTATATTAATTCCACCTTTTCCTGACTTATATGTAGCTCTGAACGCAGTTTCAAAACCATAGATATTTTCTTCTACATTAAAATCATTTTTCCTTAAAAAATCTGTGATTTTTTTCATAGCTCGAAATTCATTTAATCCTAACTCTGGATCATCAAATATTGAGTCAGCCATAGATAAAATTTCAGGTGCAATCTTATCTATATACTTGTTTAGTAAATTTTTCATAAATAAATCTCCTATCTAAAATGAAATATTAAAATGGACCATAATGCATAGTATTAGCAATTATTATCAGCACAGAACCTACAACAATCCAAATAGCAAATAGTTTCCACATGAATTTCATCCATTTGTCATAAGAAATTCCTACCATTGCAATGAAGCCCATAAGTGCTGAAGAAGTTGGTAAAACATAGTTACTTAAACCATCACCAAAGTTAAATGCAAGAACTGCAGTTTGTTTAGTCATACCTATGATATCAGCAACTGGTAACATTATTGGCATAGTAGCAGCAGCTTGTCCACTTCCTGAAGTTATAAGCCCATTTATTATAAGTTGCATTAAGAACATTCCGGCAGCTTGTAAAAATCTTGGTAAATCAACTAATAAATTTCCTAGAAAAAGAACTGTAGTATCCAGTATTTTTCCATCTGCCAAAACGATTCCTATTCCATTTGCCATACCTACCATTAAAGCACCATAAACTAATTTTCTAGCACCCTTAGTAAATTCAGTAGCGACTTTACTAGGTCCGAATCCATAAGCAAATCCACTTAAAACTCCCATCCAAATAAATATTGCAGCATTTTCTGTAAGTCCCCATTTCCAATTTTGGCTTCCATATACTAAAAGGGAAAAACAAGCTATAACAATTAAAAGAATAAGATAATGTTTTCCTTCTACCTTATCAAATTTTTGTTCAGTAACATTTACATTTTTATCTTCCATTTCTAAATCATAGACAACACTATTTCTTATATCTTTTTTTACTTTTTTTGCATACCAAATAATATAAATATTTGTAACAACTAAGAAAACTACTAAACAGAAAAATCTATATCCTAGTCCAGAAAAAAGTGGTAATCCAGCTATAGACTGAGCAACTCCAGTAGTAAATGGGTTAAAAGTTCCGGTACTGAAACCTATAGCTCCTCCTAAGCAAACCATTGCTACACCGACTATAGCATCATAACCTATACTTCTAGCTATAATAACACCTATTGGTGCAAAACCTATGAATGTGTTAACTCCCATAGTAGTACATGCCAATGCAAATATAGTAGAGAAAGCAGGAATGATTAATACTTCTTTATTAGAGAAAACTTTAGTCATTTTAGCAGCAAAGCTTTGGAACATACCAGTTTCAATAATAATATTAAAAGCACCACCAACAATTAAAACAAGAAAAATAATATTACTAGCTTTTCCCAATCCCTTCATTATGTACAGAGGAACTTTTAAAAAACTAATAGGGCTACTTTCAATGTATTTGAAAGTTCCTTGAATAACAACCATTTGTTTGCTGACTTCATCTTTAACTCTTTCAAATTGCCCTGCTGGAATAATCCAAGTTAAAGCTACTGCAACAACCATCATAATAACAATAACTACGTAAGTGTCTGGAAATGTAAATCTCTTTTTCATAAGTACAGCCTCCTTAAAAAATTTTTTAATAATTTTTTTGTAAAAATAATTTTTTAAAATTATATATTGTAAAAAATTTTTTGTCAATATTTTTTTAAAAATTTGTTCTTTTTTTGGTAAGAGCATATAATTTTTATATAATATATTTTATTTTGTAAATAATTATGATATCATAAAAGAAAAAAAGGAGAACAAAATGGAGAATAAAGAATTGAAGAAAAAAATAGCTACACTTGACTTAACTAAAAAAGAAAAAAGAGTAGCAGAATTTTTTTTGGATGAAGATAAGAGAATATATTTAATGACTGTTTCAGAAATAGCATCAGAAATAGGAGTCAGTGATACCAGTGTAATTAGATTTATTAAGTGCCTAGGTTTTAAAAATTTCACAGAATTTAAAAATAGTGGACAGAAAAAAATAAAAACACATTTGGAAAAGACTAATGATTTTATTAAAAATATTGAATTGATAAAAGAAAATTCAATTGAAAAATTATATATAGAAAAAATAAATGAAGAAGTTAATAGAATTTTTTCTCAGGATTCTTTGTTGATACTTCGAAGAATTGGAGAAACTCTTATGAGAAAAAATAATAAGTATATAATAGGTTTTAAGAGTACAGCAGGAGTGGCGAATTTTTTTGGAGTTAGATTGGGTTTTATACTGAAAGATGTTTTCACATATAATATAGATGATTCTGTTGTTGTAAATTCGATATTTAATATAAAAGAAAATGATGTTTTAGTTATTTTTGACTATCCTATGTATTCCAAAGTGGCTCAAGTTCTTGCTAATATAGCAAGGGAGAGAAAAGCAAGCATAATTCTTTTTTCTGATTCCGAAAATTCACCGCTATCTAAGCATTCTGAAATATTATATAAAGTAAAATTAAATGGTTTAAGTGTTTTTAATTCACTTATATCAACTCAAATTTTAATAGAATACATACTCACTTTTATAAGCCAGTTTATTGATGAAGAAGAAAAAGAAAGATTTAGTGAAATAAGAAAATATCTAGCAGCAAAATTGTAAAAGAATACAATGAATAAAAATTTTTTATAAAAAAACACTTGTTTTAATATATATATAATTAATTTAGTTGACTTTTTTTAATATAAGTGTTAATATTAGAGAGTATATGAATAGTATAAAATAATTTAACAAAAAATAAAGGTCAAAATATTCGTATATCGAACAACATACTATTATTAAGGAGGAAAAGAGATGCTTTTTAAGACAACTGATGAACATGAAATATTGCGTAAACAAGTTAGAGAATTTGTTGAAACAGAGGTTAAACCTATAGCTTTTATTTTAGATAAAGAAAATAAGTTTCCTCAAGAGGCAATTAAAAAATTTGGAGAAATGGGATTCATGGGATTACCTTATCCTAAAGAATATGGTGGAGCTGGAAAAGATGTTTTAAGTTATGCTATAGCTGTTGAAGAACTTTCAAGAGTTGATGGAGGAACTGGAGTAATTTTATCGGCTCATGTCTCATTAGGTACATATCCTATAGCTGCATTTGGAACTGAAGAACAAAAGAAAAAATATTTAGTTCCTTTGGCAAAAGGAGAAAAGATAGGAGCATTTGGACTTACGGAACCTAATGCTGGTTCAGATGCTGGTGGTACTGAAACAACAGCTGTTTTACAAGGAGATCATTATATTTTAAATGGTGAAAAAATATTTATAACTAATGCACCTTATGCTGATACATATATAGTATTTGCAGTTACTACTCCTGATATAGGCACAAAAGGAATATCTGCATTTATAGTAGAAAAAGGATGGGAAGGATTTACATTTGGAGATCACTATGATAAACTTGGAATTCGTTCGTCATCAACTGCTCAACTTTTATTCAATAATGTAAAAGTACCAAAAGAAAATCTTTTGGGAAAAGAAGGAGAAGGATTTAAAATAGCTATGTCTACTCTTGATGGAGGAAGAATAGGAATAGCTGCTCAAGCTTTAGGAATAGCACAGGGAGCATTTGAAAGTGCATTAGAATATGCAAAAGAAAGGGAACAATTTGGAAAGGCTATAGCTTTCCAACAAGCTATATCATTTAAACTTGCGGATATGGCAACTAAAATAAGAACAGCAAGATTGTTAGTATACAGTGCAGCTGATTTAAAAGAGCATCATGAACCTTATGGAATGGAATCAGCAATGGCAAAACAATGGGCATCAGATATAGCTTTAGAAGTTGTAAATGATGCGGTGCAAATTTATGGTGGTTCTGGTTATTTAAAAGGTACAGATGTAGAAAGAATGTATAGAGATGCAAAAATTTGTACTATCTATGAAGGAACAAATGAAATTCAAAGAGTTGTTATAGCTTCTTATTTAATAGGAAGAGAACCAAAATCTAATGCTGCTGGAGCAGTGAAAGTTAAAAAAGGTGCAATTACTGGAGTTAGAAAGAATGTTATATTTAAAGATGGAACAACTAAAGAAAAAGTAAAGGCACTTGTTGAAGCTTTAAAAGCGGATGGATACGATTTTACAGTGGGTATACCTATTAATACTCCTATAGGAAAAGCAGAGAGAGTTGTCAGTGTTGGAAAAGGGGTAGGAACTAAAGAAAATATGAAGCTAATAGAAAAATTAGCAAAGAATGCTGGAGCTGCAATAGGATGTTCTCGTCCAGTGGCAGAAACTTTAGAATATTTACCTCTTGATAGATATGTGGGGATGTCAGGGCAAAAATTTGTTGGTAATTTATATATAGCATGTGGAATTTCCGGTGCTTTACAACATTTAAAAGGAATTAAAGAGGCTACAACAATTGTAGCAATAAATTCAAATGCTAATGCTGCTATATTTAAAAATGCTGACTATGGAATAGTTGGAGATTTAAAAGAAATTATACCTTTATTAGTCAAAGAATTGGATACTGGAGAGAAAAAAGAAGCTCCTCCTATGAAGAAAATGAAAAGATCAGTTCCTAAAGTGATTTATTCACCAAAAGTTCATGTATGTAGTGGTTGTGGTCATGAGTATATTCAAGAATTTGGAGATGTTGATGGTGATATAAAACCAGGAACTAAATTTAAAGATATACCTGAAGATTGGACTTGTCCGGATTGTGGAGAAGCAAAAGATAAATACATAGAAGCATAAAAATTTTTAGCTATGTAGAATCTTAAAAAATTTTTCTGAAATTAAATTTAAGGAGGAGAGCAAATGCATAATGTTAGAAAAATAGTTGATGATTTATATTGGATTGGAGCAAATGATCGTCGTCTTGCACTTTTTGAAAATATACACCCTATTCCTGAGGGAGTATCTTATAATTCATATATGTTATTAGATGAAAAAACAGTTGTTTTTGATACTGTTGATTGGTCAGTGACAAGACAATATATAGAAAATATAGAATATTTATTAAATGGAAGAGAATTAGATTATTTAGTAGTGAATCATATGGAGCCAGATCATTGTGGATCTATTGAGGAATTAGCTTTTAGATATCCAAATATGAAAATAATTTCTTCTGAAAAAGGTTTTATGTTTATGAGACAATTTGGATATAAGAGTATTGCAGGTCATCAACTAATTGAAGTTAAAGAAGGAGATACATTTAGCTTTGGAAAACATAAGGTTATGTTTATAGAAGCACCTATGGTACACTGGCCAGAAGTTTTAGTGACTTTTGATACTACAAATGGAGTTTTATTCTCTGCTGATGCTTTTGGATCATTTAAAACTCTTGATGGAAGATTATTTAATGACGAGGTTGATTGGGATCGTGATTGGTTGGATGAAGGTCGTCGTTATTTGACAAATATTGTTGGAAAATATGGTCCACATATTCAAGTTTTATTAAAAAAGGCAGCTACAATTTTAGATCAAATAAAAGTTATATGTCCTTTACATGGAGTTGTTTGGAGAAATAACTTTGAATATATCATAGATAAATACGACAAATGGAGTAGATATGAGCCTGAAGAAAAAGGAGTTCTAATTGCTTATGCTTCAATGTATGGAAATACAGAGAATGCTGTTGAAATTTTAGCTGCAAAATTAGCTGAAAAAGGAATTACAAATGTGAAGATGTTTGATGTATCAAATACTCATGTTTCTTATTTAATATCAAATGTGTTTAAGTATAGTCATTTGGTACTTGCTTCTCCTACATATAACTTAGGAATTTATCCTGTAATGCATAATTTCATAATGGATATGAAAGCATTAAATTTACAAAATAGGACAGTTGCAATAATTGAGAATGGTTCTTGGGCTAGAAAATCAGGAGATTTATTACAAGAGTTTTTTGAAACTGAATTAAAGAATATGAATGTTTTAAATGAAAAAGTGGGAATAACATCTGCAATGAATAATGTCAATAATGATGAAATGGATGCACTTGTAGATGCATTAGTAGAATCAATTAATAAAAATTAAGATTTAGAAAAAATGGGAGCTAGTATATGGCTCCCATTTAAAAATATTATTTATTCAAATTGTACTACTAAAGAAGCATCTCTAACTTCTTTTTTCTCTCTATCTAAATGCTCTACAGCTCTTATTACCCATTGACCTGCTCTTGAAGGAGTAAAAGCAAAAATACCATTATCATCTGTAAATACTCTCACAGAAGTTTTTGAACTAAGAGTTCCACCTTTCCAAGTATCTTTTTCAACATTAAACTCAGCATTCAAGAAATTTGCATCAACTCTAGCTCCTTTTATTGGATTTCCATTTTTATCAACAAATTTTGCTCTAAATACATTTTCTTTCCAAGCATTAACAGGATTTAATAAAGGAACTATTTCATTATGACCTTCTGCGACTCTCTTCATATAGTCTGAGCCACCACCATCTTTTACTACTATAAGTTTCATTACTGGATTAAAAGTATATCCTGAGTCTTTAGATTGTCCACTATCCATTACAAATACCCAACTACCAGAACCTTTTAAACCATCTTCAGCACCATAAGTAGCATCAATAGAAACAACATTTCCACTAGCTGTTTTTAGAGTCCCTATTTTTGCTTTAGGAAGAAGATTAGTTTTTTCTCCATTATGAACAACAAAAAATTCTTTAGGAAGATGACTAGTTCCATCTACTGTAGCAATACTTAAAGGGTCGGCATTTTTTCCTTCAGCAGGATGGGCAAGCACCGCCTTCATTTTAAATTGATTCATTCCACTGACATCTAATTTGGATGTATAAAGGAAATGTTCGTGTGCAAAAGCACTAGCAGATAATAACAGAGCACCTAAAAATAATACTGATTTTTTCATTTTGATACCTCCTAAAATTTTTATTATATTGCTATAAAATATAATTTTCAAATATTATTTAGTATCATTCCACCTTATAATAAATAACTAAATATTTAATTTTTTATTTTTCAGTCATAGAGTCTTTCCATTCACCAAAATTAAATTCACTTACAGCTTTTTCCCAAGCAGTTTTTTCATTTGCCGTTAAAGCAGGTCCTTTTTTACTAGCAACATGTCCCTCTCCAGCATTAAAATGAACTTCATATTTTTCAGTTGCAGGTTTTGGAACTGTAAGACTGTTATCTTTTCCTAATACACTCTTAAATATAATTTCTTTTCCTTTAAAAGTATCTTCAGGACCATTATATGGCTTATCTTTAACTATTATTATTTCAACACCTTCTGCTGGAGCACCGTTAGAGAAGCCGCCTTCAATATAAATAGTACCATCAGTATTGTCGTCTACTGATAGTAATGGAGCATGTGCAAATAAAACAGTAGACATAATAAGACTCATTAACAAAGCTAATATTTTTTTCATTTTTTCCTCCTATATAAAATTTTTTTATTATTTTGAAAGTGCTTGAATAAGATTAGTCGTATTTTCTCTATAAGATTTTATTATGGCATCTGGATCCATTTTTCCATCCAAATCCATAGGAATATCTAAGGTATTTATAACAACAAAATCTCCTCCTGCATCTTTTATAGCCTTAATTACATTTTTCTTTAACCATCTGTCTGATACAAAGGTATTAATTCCTTTTTCTTTCATTAGATTTGCAACATTATCTGCATTAATAGAATCAGGGTTTTCATACTCAGCTAAAATATTTATATCATTTAGAAAATATTGTAAATTTTCACTTAAAGAAATAACTTCAGAAGAATTTGCATTTAAAAGGGCTTCATTAGCCTTTCTTTCTTCCTCTAATAGTTTAGCTGTGAAATTAGCTACATTCTTTTCTATTTTTGTTTTATTTTTTGGATATATTTTTACTAGATCTCTTGCAACTATATTTATCATTCTTACAAGATTTTTACTTCCCATCCAAACATAAAAATTTGTTTTGCCATTAGAGTAATCATTGTAAAATAAAGAAGACATCTTATCATCATAAGGAAAACTCGCGTCAATTTCTATTATCTTTATGTTATGAGATCTAGCTTTTCCATAGATAACGTCTTCATCCCATATTCTTGCTATATCAATAACTGCTTGAGCCTTTTTAGCAATGGATAGATCAAAGTCTTCTTGTCTTATAGCATCTCGTGACATTGTCATAGAGGTGCTAGCGTCAAAAGCATTGTGTACCTTAATATCAGTTCCTTTAGTAAGGTAACTTGTAAGAGAATAAAGAGGTTGTATTGATGTAATCACAATATTTTCGGCATAAATAAATCCGCTTATAATAAGCATAGACAAACATAATAAAAATTTTTTCATATTTTATTCTCCTTCTGCAAATTTTTTAAATAACATCTTTATTATAATAGTTACAATAAAAATGGATGAAGCAATTAAAATTATAGCACCACCTGAAGGTATAGAAATAGCAAAATGTATTGGCAAGTATATACCCAACAGGCAGCTAGTTAATGAAAATATTATACTATATACAACAAATCCTTTTATGGAGCTTGATAAGTTCTTAGCTGAGGCTGCTGGAATTAAAAGCAGTGCTTCTACTAAAATAGAACCTACTATTTTTACTGAAGCAATAGTAATAACAGTTACTATTACAATAAAAGCATATTCTATAAGTTTTACGTTTACACCTCTAACAATAGCCAAACTAGGATTAAAACTAGCAAGCAACATTTTATTTAAAAATGGTATTAGTACTAAAGCAATAATAATTGAAGTTACAATTAATATGTAAATATCGCTGTCATTTACAGTCAATATTGAGCCAAATAAAATACTCTCAAGTGCATGAGAATTAACTTTACCTGATACATAAATTAGTAAAGAACCACCTAAAGCTATGGACATAGCAAGAAAAACTCCAATTAAAGTATCGGAGGACATCTTTGTCCTATTCTTTGTATAATTTATTATCAAACCAAATAATATACAATAAGTAAATAAAGAAATATAGGGAGCGGAGAAAGGTTCGCCTAATATAACCCCTATTGCTATTCCTGTCATTGCAGCATGACCTACTGCTTCAGAAAAGAAGGCCATTTTTTTTGCCACAACCATAGTACCTATAGCTCCTAAAATAGGTCCAATAAGTAATGCACAAACAATGGCATTAATTACAAAACCATATTTAAAGGACTCCGGTATTTTGCCTTGCTCAGCAAGAGCTATTATAAATATCCTAAAATTTTCAAACATTATTAAATATCACCTAAACCTTATTGAAATATTCTTAAAATTTTGTCATCTGTCAGTTCAATCTTAGGATCACCACTAAATATCACCTTTTGTTTAATACAAGTTACTGTATCAGCTAAATCTCTAACTTGAGATAAATTATGATGTATCCACAGTACAGTTATTCCTTTTTCTTTCAACTCAAGAATAATTTCTTTAAAATATTCTTCTCCTTGCTTATCAATTCCTGTAAGTGGCTCATCAAGAATCACTAAATTAGGATTTGGATGTAGAGCCTGTGCTAAAAGAACTCTTTGCCTTTCACCACCTGATAAATTACCTAGAAGTCTTTTTCTTTTTTCATATATAGAAAGTTTTTTTAGTAAGCTTTCTATATGTTTTTTATGTTTTGATGAAATTCCAAAAAAACATGGTAGTGCTTGGCAGCTCATTGCCATAAAGTCTTCCACAGTAATAGGTAAAGTTTTTTCAAAATCCAGTACCTGAGGAACATAGCCAATAACTTTTTCTTTATCATAGGACATAGTAATCTCACCATTAAAAGGCATTTGCCCTAGAATACATCTTAGAAGGGAAGTCTTACCTCCACCATTTGGACCAACAAGACAATGAATTTCTCCTGATTTAACTTTTAAGTTAATATCTTTTAAAATTTCGTTGTTTGATAAAACTAAATTTAGATCTTTAATATCAATCTCTATCCCATTCATATTATTTTTTCCCTTTTTTCTTAGCAACATCTTTTATAGCTTTTACAACTTCATCTAAGTTAATTTTTATAAATTTTTCAAAGCTATCTACTTCGTAAGGTCCATTAGTCATATGAGAAAGGCTTCTAACTTCTACACCTGTTTCATTATGTATAGTATCTACAAACTTATTATTAAAGTTTTTTTCACCAAAAATTATATCTATTTTTTCTTTTTTTATGATAGCTATGACTTTTTGTAAATCAGAAGCACTAGGTTGAGCTCCATGAGAAGGTTCAATTACAGCCTTAACATCAATACCAAATTCAGAAAGTAAGTAATCATATCCACCATGTAGAGTAGCAACTCTAAAATCTACTTCTTTTAAGCTTTGTACTTCACTTAAGGCATCAGTTTTTAATTTTCTAAGTTTCTTAGCATATTCTCTTGCATTTTTTATATAAAAATCCTTATTAGAAGGGTCTATCTCTCCAAGTTCTTTAGCTATATTATAAATTTGTTGTATTGATGCAGTTATAGAAATAAAGGTATGAGGATTTAAAACTTTTTCTGAGTTTAAAGTTCCAGCAATAGGCATAAGTGAAACATTTTTATTTGCATAGATAATTTTTATTTTATCTTTGTTATCTGCGGCATTTAAAATATCAAAAATAAATTCATCATGTCCCACACCATTTACAACTAAAGCATCCAGATTATTTATGTTTTTTATATCCTCAGGTTTTGGTTGATAACTATGAGAATCATAAAGATCAAGCCTAATAACAGGAACAACATTAAGTTTGTCCCCAGCTAAATTTTTTACAAAACTATAATAAGGTTGTAAAGTTACCCCGACCTTTAATTTTTCCATTCCAAAAGAAATAGAACTTAAAGTAAATAAAAATAAACTAAGCAAAATTTTATATAAATTTTTCATAAATGTCCTCCTATATTTTCTTTTTTTTCTTAGCTATATATTTTATTGTATTAACAATTTCATCTAAATTAGCTTTAATAAGTTTTTCAAAGCTCTCTTCTTCATAGGGACCACTTGTTAAATGATCTAGTATTCTCATTTCAATACCAGTTTCTTTTTGAATAGCTTCAACATACTTGTTGCTAAAGTGTTTTTCACCAAAAATTACATCTATATTATCTTTTTTTATAACATCTATAGCTTTTTTAATATCAGCTACACTTGGTTGTGCTCCATGAAAAGGCTCAATAACAGCTTTAACATCAATACCAAATTCGGAAAATAAATAATCATAGCCCCCCATAAAAGTCGCAACATTAAGCTCTAAATCTTTAAAATTTTTTATATCTTCTAATGCATTAACTTTTAATTTTCTTAATTTTTTTACATAGTTTTTAGAATTTTCTAAATAGAAATTTCTATTCATTTCATCAATTTCAGCTAATTCTCTAGCAATATTATAAATTTGCTGAATAGATGTAGTTATAGATATAAAAGTGTGAGTATTTAAAATTTTTTGTGAATTTAAAGTTCCAGCAAC
The DNA here is from genome assembly GCF_030528405.1 of Fusobacterium sp. Lineage (GTDB taxonomy): Bacteria > Fusobacteriota > Fusobacteriia > Fusobacteriales > Fusobacteriaceae > Fusobacterium. The sequence continues at coordinate 16,881 of NZ_JAUMYY010000016.1, read as the reverse complement.
TGGCATAAGTGATATATTTTTATTTGCATATATGACCTTGATATCATCTTTTCTATCAGAAGCGTTTAGGATTTCAAACATAAACTCATCATGACCAATACCATTCACAACTAGGACATCCAAGTCTGAAACTTTTTTAATATCTTCAATTTTTGGCTGATAGCTATGTGAGTCATAAAGATCAAGCCTTGCAACAGGTATTACTTCAGCCTTATCTTTTACTATATTAGTAACAAAGCTATAATAAGCCTGAAGGCTGACTCCTATTTTTAATTTGTTGCTTGAAAAAGAAATAGAACCTACTAATAAAAAAAATAAAACTAGTATTTTTTTCATAGTTATTCTCCTTTAAATTTCTTTCTTTCGTCATCCCCAGTATAGGGGATTATTTTTGTAAAATTAGGTTCATATTTTTCAAAATTTTTAATGACATCTTCTTTTGGAAGTTTCTCATTGAAGTAATAAACTTCACTTTTAGATATCTCTTCTTCATTAATTGCAAGCAAAAAAGAACCTATCTCACTACTGGAGCTTATTCCTAAATAAAAGATTTCATTATCATGCATAAGTTTGTTCCAATCCAAAGCCCCTTTTTGTTCCCAAATTTTATCTCTGTGATAGGGAGGAATTTCTTCTTCATCTAATAAAGCAATTGAAGGGATTTCTCCATTTTCTTTTTTTAAAATAGAAATATCCACTAAGGAATTTAAAATATCCGCATATATGCTTGATTCAATGTTATTTAAATCAGAGAAAGCACTCATTTCGCCACTGCGGATCTCTTGGGTATAAGGTTCTTTATAACGAATTTTTAATAGAGTTGCAGCAAAAAAAATTAAAATAAAAAAAGTTAACAATAAATAGAAGTTCTCTTTTTTTGATGTTAACGGTTTAATCACAATTTTATTTATTTTAAACACCTCATTTTCTTAAAATATTTACTATCCTATAATAGCATATTTTTAAAAATTTTGAAATAAAAATTAATTACTAAACTTATAAAACTAAAAAGAAATTATTTGTTATAGATAAAATTTTATATTAAAGATAAATTAAAAAAAATCTAAAAATATTTTTTCTTGACAATTTTTTGAAAAAAGTATATACTTGTTTAGTAATAAATAAAGAAAAGAGTAAAGTAGAGACAATGCCTGTTTCTCACCTTATGGACCAATAGAGTTTACATAGGGTTGGATTAATTAATTTAAAAATATACTTATATTATATTTTAAATTTTATTTTGATTTGAACAGGCTCAGGCCTGTTTTTATTTTTAACGGAGGTGTAGGATTATTTCTGACAAAACTAGAATTAATGAAAAAATTAGAGGGAAGGAATTTAGAATTATATCTTTTGATGGAGAGCAATTAGGTATAATGTCTGCTGAGCAAGCTTTAGATTTAGCACAATCTCAGGGTTATGATTTGGTTGAGATTGCTCCTAATGGTAATCCGCCAGTATGCAAAATAATGAATTACAGTAAATATAAGTACGAGCAAACTAGAAAATTAAAAGAAGCTAAAAAGAATCAAAAGCAAGTCATAGTAAAAGAAGTAAAGCTATCAGCTAGGATAGATGACCATGATTTGGATACTAAGATTAACCAAATTGAAAAATTTATACAAAAAGAAAATAAAGTAAAGGTTACTCTTGTTTTATTTGGAAGGGAAAAGATGCACTCTAATTTAGGTGTAATTACTTTGGATGAAATTGCAGAAAGATTTTCTGAAATAGCTGAAGTTGAAAAAAAATATGCTGATAAGCAAAAACATTTAATGTTAACACCAAAAAAATCGAAATAATTGATTTTATTGATTATAATAAGGAGGAAAATATTATGCCAAAAATGAAAACTCACAAGGGAGCAAAGAAAAGAATTAAAGTTACTGGAAGTGGAAAGTTTGTTATAAAACATTCAGGAAAAAGCCATATACTAACTAAAAAAGATAGAAAAAGAAAGAATAATTTAAAGAAAGATGCAGTAGTAAGTGAGACTTTAAAAAATCATATGAAAGCATTATTACCATATGGAGAAGGAAGATAATTTAGACTAGGAGGAAGAAATGAGAGTTAAGACTGGAATTATAAGAAGAAAAAAACATAAAAGAGTATTAAAAGCAGCAAAGGGTTTTAGAGGTGCGTCAGGAGATGCATTTAAGCAAGCAAAACAAGCTACAAGAAAAGCGATGGCTTATTCTACAAGAGATAGAAAAGTAAACAAAAGAAAAATGAGACAACTATGGATTACAAGAATTAACTCAGCAGCAAGACTAAATGGACTTAGTTATTCTAAGCTAATGAACGGTTTAAAGAAAGCTGGTATTGAATTAGACAGAAAAGTTTTAGCGGATATAGCACTTAATAATGCAAACGAATTTACGAAATTAGTGGATGCTGCTAAGGCAACTTTCTAAAAAAAAGTTGACAAAAATTATTAAAGTATGATAATATCTATGGGGTATGGAAGGTTATCCTAATTGGTAAGGAATCGGTCTAGAAAACCGACGTCGTTATGGCTTTAGAGTTCGAGTCTCTAACCTTCCGCCATAGAAAATTTGGTGAGATGGCAGAGTGGCCTAATGCACTGACCTGCTAAGTCAGAGTACCGACTTTAGGTACCGAGGGTTCAAATCCCTCTCTCACCGCCATAGACATTAGATTTTATGAGTATTCGCACAACTCAAAAATATATTTTGGCAGGTTTTGGCAGTGTTTGAACTTACTTAACCAGTCAAATAATCAAGGTTAGCATAGTTTTTTATGTTAGCCTTTTTTATTTTGTTAGTCAAAGTACCACTCTTAACCATATATTTTACTTTATTCTATCACTTATAAGCGACACAGTTGAAATATTATTTTTATTCATCAAATGTACATATATATCCATAGTAGTTTTTGAACTGCTGTGTCCCATATATGCCTGAATGTCTTTTACATTTACATTATTTTGATAAAGCATTGTAGCACAGCTATGCCTTAAATCATGAAACCTGATATGTGGAAGCTTATACTTCTTTAAAAACTTACCAAATCTAGCTGTTAAATAGTTAGGTCTTATTAGATCCCCACCATCATTGACATAGATATAATCGGAAAACTTATTTAAATATCCTCTTCCAAATTTTCTTTTATTCTCCTCTTGCCTTTCCTTCATCTCTAATAGTAAATTTCTTATTTTATCAGGCATAACAAATGTTCTCAAGCTAGAAACACTTTTAGTTCTATCCTTATATATTGTTACTTTCTTCCCATCCAAATTTGTTTCTGTAACAGTACTTGTTATAGATATAGTATTTTCAACAAAATTAACAGAGGACCATTTAAGACCCACAACTTCACTTCTCCTAAGTCCAAAATAACATGCCATTATAACTCCAAAGTAAATTTCTTCCTTATGTTTTTTTAATAGATCCAGGAGAATATTTATTTCGTCTGAATTATAAGTCTTAGCGATATATTTTTCTTTTTTAGGCTTTTCAACAATTAACATAGGATTATTCTGAATAACTCCAAGTTTTAAAGCATATTTAAAAACTAATGTTAGATAGTTATGATAATGAATAACTGTATTTGCTGAAACACATCTTACATTTAATTCGTGATAATAATATTTTTCAATATCAAAAACATTTATATCCTTAATTTTTTTGTTCTCTTTAAAAAAGAATGGTAACAATGAATTTTTAACAATTCCTAAATATGCTGCATAAGTTTCATCAGCTATTGTTTTATATCTCATTTTCACATACCCATAAACAAAATCACAGAAGGAAATCTCTTTATCATAAAGATTTGAATCCTTATCAAATTTTTTCATGAGATTTTTTTTGTTAATAGGCTTTTGTGAATTAGAGAAGCCTAAGAATTTTAAGCATTCATTTTCAAATTCCTCTAGCATTTTTAATGCTAGCTCCTCATCATCTGTTTTAGCACTTTTTGACTTAGATACCTTCTTTTTATTTTTCACACCTTCAAAAACTAGATGATAGTATTTACCTTTCTTTCGTATGTAACTAGTAGTATACAACTTTCCCCCTTTCCTTTTAGATAACTACTGCATATAAAGTACAGTAGTCATCTAAAAAAGTCAATATTATAATTTTTAAATCATATCAACCTTAGATTGCATTATGTAATCAATAAGAGAAGGCTTAGGAATTTTAAAATTTTTTCCAAATCTGAAAGCAGGAAGTTGTCCTTTATTAATAAGATCATTTACTGTACTATGACCAGCATTTATAATTTCTCCTACTTCTTTTGTGTTGAGAAAAAAAGGTTTATCAGCAAGTTCTTTTTCAATTATTTCTCTCATTTTAAGCCTCCTATATTCTCTCTTTTAAAGCAACAAGCTTATTGATATATTCTTCAAGTTCATTTTTATATTCTTTCTTTTCCTCATCAGTTAATGATTTAACTCTCTTCTCCATTTTATTTATCTTGTTGAAGTTAAAGAATTTTTCTCCTGAAGGTAAGAACTCTCTTTTATTTTTTTCAACAAGAGGAAGTAATATGCTTTTAATTTCTTTTGCCTTGCTATATTCTCCCTCAAGGATGGCTTTGACATCATCATATTCGGCATCCTTATTAGTTAAAATCTTTATCGCTTGATCTGATAGTGAGAAAATCCTATCTTTATGTTCTTTAAATTCTATATATAAGCTCCATCTTTTTGAAAGAACAGAAACCATATCTTTTGAAAGCCCTATGCTTTCGTACCAATTCATAAATTTTCCAGATGGTTTCAATATCTTTTCTATTTCAGATAAAGCTTCACACATTTCAAAAGTATTATTTCTATATTTCCTGTAACTATTTAAAAATTTTTTCTCCTGAAGAGAAGCATCTGCCAATTCTGTTTCAGATAGTTCGCAAGTTCCGAAATCAAAACTGATTAAATTGTTATTTGAATGTGCTGCAACAATAGCATCAAATTCGTCAAACACATCATTATTCATTTTCTATCTCCCTCCAAACTTCCTCAAAAACTCCTTTTATAAAATCCAGTTTGGTACTTTTACTATCCCAAACTAGAGAGCCTTTATCAATCAATTTTGTTATATTTCCTGATTGAGAAATCGGCATAGTAAGGAGTTTGCTCATTTTCTTTAATCTCTCATCCAACAAATTGTACTCTTCTTTTTCAAGCTTAGTTCTACCAACTCGATTAGGTATAACTGCTCTAATTTTACTAATATCAACTGTCTTTAGCATTTGCAAGATAGCATTTGTGGTAACTCTATCTAAGAATGTAGGGACAATTATGTGTTCAGCTATTTCTATGAAAACATTATCTAGCCCCAAAACAGGAGAGCCATCAATAACTATATAATCAAACTCTCTTTCCCATTTTTTTATGGCAGTTTTTAATTTTTCTTCATAATCCCTTTTTAATTTGTATCCTTGTAGATGTAAGAACATCAAGTTAGGTCTTAGAGTTGTTAAGTTATAAGCTTTCCCTTCAAGCAGATCCTCTAACCCTTTTTTTGAAGTGTCTGCTTTAATTCCAGCGAAATTTAATATGTTATTTTGGGAATCGCTTGTTAAGATAAGTACTTTTTTATTTTTGTAAGCTTGATATCCTGCTAGTTGTAAACTTAGCCAACTCTTGCCTACTCCACCTTTATTATTTTTTATAAGAATAATTCCCATTTTTACCTCCTATTTTTTCTTACTTTTTAATTTATCAAAAAAGATTGTAGAATTTCCTAAATTAATAATTTTACTTGCATTTTCAACTAGTACTTTAAGATGAAGATCTTCTTTTCTTTTTTTATCTCGAAGATAAAAGTGACCGCCTTTATCTCTTATTACAACTCCTTGTACCCTATTTTTACCAATTACAAGAGTTAAAAAATCACTTTTATAGATATATCCTTTATTTCCTTTCATTCCTGTAGATTCTAAGAAAACTGTATCTTTGAAATCAAATGTAGTATGTGTATTCCCGTCAACAACATCAATTTTATTGTTGAAAAAATCAATATTTAAAACTTTATAAACTCTTTTATTTTTTTTGTGAAAAATTTTTCCTCTTAAGTTCATTAAAACCTCCATAGTTTATTTTGCTATAGTATTCGGGAGCTTCTAAATTTTCTCTAGCACCCAATTCAATTGCAGATAAATGAAACATTAACTGTCCATAATTTCTGCATCCAATATAATCTTCAATATTTATATTGAAATCTTTTTTTATTTCCTTTAAATCATTAAATTTTTTGCAAATTTCATTCCATTTTGTCAAGGGCATAATCATTTTATGCGTAACTGACATCTTCCCTCCTTAAATATATTTTTTGACTACCTCGTAATCATAAAACAAAGCATTTCCGTATCTATCTCTCACTAAATACTTCCCTAAAGGAATAAATTCGTTATTATAGTTTAATCCTTTATTTTTTAAAATTTCTTTGTTCAAACTATTCCAGAAGTCATCATCATTATTTTGAGTTTCAGGATACAAAATACAATAAATTTCCTTTATATTATTTTTATTGAATTCCATTATTCTAATCATACAAATTTTCCCTTTTACAGTTTTCTAAAAATTTCTTCCAGTACTGATTATAAATATCTTCTTTTGTATAATTAAAGAAGTTTCCAATTTTAAGATAATAATCAATCATATAAGGATAAACATATCTATTTTCAAAATCAAAAAATTCTGCTTGAGTCGCATAATATTCAAAATTTATAATCATTTTTTCTAAAGTTTTTTTATTTTTTTCTAACACTTCAGAAGTGAAATCTTGCCAAGCTTCTTTTGAATAATTATCTTTAACAATTATGATTTTACATAATATAAAGTTTAATATGTCAACATATTCTTCTAGTTGCTTTTCAGGATTGTGATCTTTATATCTATAAGTTTTAAAATTGTATTCATATGAAAGCTCTCTTTTGAACTCTTGAAATTCATCTAGTATGCAGTTTCTAATGTCCCAGATATCAGGTTCTCTATAACAAGAAATTTCTTCCTTTTTCTTCTGAATTATTTTTTTATTATAGAAATCTTGAAGATTAAGCAAGTCATTAAAATTTGTAGGTTTATTTAAATTATTTTTTTCAATAAATTTTTCTCCTTTATCCCAGTTACCAATCTCAATCATAAATCCTCTTAATTGAAATTTTAAAGAACTTATTTTATACTTTAAGCCATAAAATGTATGTGTTGATAAATATTCATCGTAAATATTTTCTTTTTTAGATCTTATCCAGCCACAGCAATTATTTTTAACTTCAACTTTAAAATTTTCATTTTCTAAATTTAAAGAAGCTAATTCTTCCCAATTTTTAACTAATCTAACATTTTCCAATTTTTTAGGAACTAATTTATAAAATCTATCTTTATCAAGAATTATTTTTGCATTTGTTAGTCCAAAATTTTTTACATATTCTTCAGCATCGTGTTTCATAGTAAAAACCATTTTAAATCACTCTCCTAAAATTCAATTTTTCCAATTCTCTCAATGTTATAAAAATTAGGTTCATACCCAAATTTTCTTTGAAAACTTTCAATCATTTTTTTTAGCATTTTTTGAAAAATATCTCTATGCTCAAATGTAAGACACATATAATTACTACTATAATCATTTAACCATTCTGCTCTTTCTTGCATTTCACATAGTAAGGTATTAGCAAGCGAATTGAAATCCTCTTCATAAAGAAAAGCTTCAGCAAGAAAAATTATTCTTCCTGGATAATCTTTTTCAAGATTATTATCAGCAAATTCCTTTTTAGCAGCCTCTATGGCTTCTTTCTCACTATTAAATATATCGCTTGAATAATTTTCATCATCAAAGCTATAACAATATTTTTTATTTTCCATTGCTTCCCCTTTAATTTCCTTTAAATCTTCTAACATATTTAATAACTTTATATGCTCTATCTTACATTTACCTTTTTGAACTTTTATTTTTTCTCTACAATGTTCTATTGCTTCAATTAAGTCTTTATTTGTATATATCTTTTTCATCTCACAATTCCTCACAATCTTTTATTTGAATCTCTTCAAGATCATAGCTATGATATTCTCCTCTTTTTTTTAATCTATTTAGTACTTCAATCATCTTTTCTTTATTCCTACCTATAAAAATTCTCTCTTTTAAATGCTTAAAATTCGTAGAAGTAGCTTTTAATAATTCGCCTTTTACACAAGCATAATCTTCATTATAAAAAGCTATTGTAATTGTTTCAGTTTTTTTGAAATAGACTATAAGTTTATATATTTTTTCATTCTTCATCTTCCACCCACTCCGCTATTTCTTTAATAGTGGTATTAAAGCTATATTTTTCCGCTTCATTTCCACAGTGCTCACAGAAAGCTTTTGCTTCAATATCGCTCCATAAAATAAGAATACTTTCTCCGTTTTTATCATACTCACAGTTTTCTGTTCCTCTTATTTTTTGATTAATTTCATAACTGCCACACTTTTTACACTTCCACATTTTTCACTCTCCTTTTAATCTCTTAGCAATCCATTCAATTACACTTACAGTAACTGAATTTCCTGCTTGCTTATATAGTTGACTATCTGAATTAACTTCTTTTGCTTTATCAAAAGCCCAGTCAGGAAAGCCCTGCAATCTCCAACATTCCCTAGGAGTTAGCTTCCTGATTTTTATTTCCTTAGTTAAAATTTTTGGCTCTCTTCCACCACCTTGCATAGTATTTAAGCAGAGATCTATACCTTCTGTTGAGTAAACTCTTCCAACTTGAACTATAACTCCGTGTCTATCTTGTGCAGTAAGAGTAAATGCAGGTTCTCCATTTTCTTTAAATCTTCTCCCATTCTGTCTTTTTTTAATCCTATCAGGAGTTAAAACAGGAATTGCAATTTTAAGTCCTTTCCCTTTATTTGTTGTGAGTGTTGGACACAATCTATCAGACAAATATACTTCCCCATTCATTCCCTTTTGAGAAGGATTTATATTTCCGATACTTTTCGGCTTCCTACTCTCAACAATCCAACTTCCAACTCCCTGACTTTCCGGGTATCTTGTTGTAAGGGTATTGGTTGTAATTTGCTGTCCTTGAAAGTCATTAGCTTCTTTGTTGCCTGGTCCGATAGAAAATATTTTTCTTGTACATTTTCCTCTAAGATGTCCGATAATAAAGAGCCTTTCTCTGTTTTGTGGAACGCCGAAGTCTTTAGAGTTAAGCACACACCATTCTGCATCGTACCCCAATTCATCCAATGCACAGAGCATTGCTTGAAATGTTTCTCCCTTATTGTGGGAGAGTAAGCCTTTGACATTCTCAAGAAACAAATAAGAGGGTTTGATTTCTTTAGCCGCTCGTAATATTTCAAAAAATAAAGTTCCTCTAGTATCTTCAAATCCTTTTCTGTGCCCTGCGATTGAAAAAGCCTGACAAGGAAATCCTCCGCAAATACATTGAACTTTTCCTTTATATTCTCTCCATTTTTCATTTGAAATGGTAGTGATATCTGTTCCAATTAAATCATCCTTTCTAAAAATAGCTTCATAACTAGCATTAGCGAATTTGTCTATTTCAACATGACCTAGACAAGTGTGACCTGCTCTCTCCATTCCTAGTCTGAAACCTCCAATTCCACTGAATAGATCTATAAAATTCATTCATCATCTCCTGAAATTAATCTTATATTTTTTATATTGATTCGGGTTCTATAATCCATTCCAACAATACTATAAGACTCTGAATTTTATATAATTCTTTATCTAAATTATTTAAAAGACTAAAATTTGTAGAGTCTGTTTTCTCAATTTCATTACTTAATTCTATTTCTATATTTTTAAAATCTTTTAACTGTTCCTTTAAATCATCTAAACTTTTCATTTCTTAACTCCTTCATCTTGAATAGTTCGCATACAGCTATTAGCACTTATAATGAAACCCTCATAGTTTTTAGAACTCTCAGTTTGTACTAAAGCACTTTCTAAAAAATCTATTAACATTTTTATCTGTTCTTTATTTAATTTATATTTTTCTTCATTATTTAGAAATATAGATAACTTCCCTTTGTTCAAATGAAAATGCATACAGATCTCCTTTTTATATTTCGTCTTCCTCTTTTTCATCCATATACCAAATGCTAGAAGCCATCGCAACAATTCCTAATAAAAATATTACTCCTATAACATATAATTTCATCTTAACCTCCTTTTATTTTTGGAGTAGTCAACTAACAGTTGACTACTGTTGAAGCATCTTTTTTGATAAATTTTATATTTTTAAATTTTTCAGGATTAGCTTTTAAAAATTTAAAATCTTTTTCAGTAATAGCTTTCCAATTTAATAATTTTTCTATTATTTTTTTACTTCCTTTTGTTTGTTCTTCCATAAAGCACATCACCTCTATAAAATTAATTTTTCGCTTATCATTATTTTCCGAAGTTCTTTAGAAATCATTTGATAATACAGAAACGGTGTTTCCTTTTTGGTTTTTAGCAGATACTCAGGATTTTGAGATTTATCTAGCAACTTTTGTTCAACCTCAATTTGTTTTTCATAAGACAAACTATAGAAAATATCTAATGTCCTTGCTTGATTATTTTCTTCTTCAATCTCTTCTTTTTTTAGATTTTCAATAGTTTTTTCTCTTTCAACAATAGCAGCATTATCAACCTCACAAGTTCCTTCAAAGAGATGTTTACTAAATACTGCAGCAATATTTTTTACTGCAGGATTAGCCTTTAAAATTTCATACTGTCTTGTGAAATGACTTACAAGGAAATCAACAGAGTTTTTTTTCAAAAGTTCACTCACAAAGTCACTATGTTTTTTAGAAAAGTTAATTCCAAAATTTTCAAAAAGCTCTTTTATAATATTTATATTATTTAAATTATTATTATCATGATCTTTATCTATATTCTTATCTCTATACTCTATACTCTTATCGGACAATGTCTTTTTTTGTCCAGACATTTTAGGGACATTGTCCAAACTTTGTCCTCGTTCATCACTTACTTTATTTTCAAGTAAAGCTTTTTCCTGCTTTTCAAGTTCTCTTTGCTTCCTTTTTTTATCAGCCCATATAGTTTCAGAGCCTGTCATACTTTCAATAGCTTTCATATATAGAGCTCCAGTATCAAGTTTATCCATTAAACCTAATTGAATGAACATATCTAAAGCAACTCTTACAGTGTCAATAGGTACTCCAGTTAGAGAAGCCAACATCTCTGGACTATATGGAATAGTATCTTTAAATATTAATTTTCCCTCAGTTTTTAGAGATTTACATAGTAATTTCAAATAGAAATTACTATAAATAACTCCATTTGGAGTAGATTCTATTATTTTTATTTCTTCGGACTCAAAGAAATCTTCTTTGAGTTTTAACCAGTAATAACGTTTTGCCATAATTTCTCCTAATTTTTTCAATTTTTATTTTTAATTAGTGTATAATTTATTATGTAGAGGGGAATCTTCTAAAATATAAAGGAGGTATCTATGGAAAAAATTTACCGAAATGGAAATATTTTCCCAGATGAATTTTATGTAAAATACACTAATTTTAGTTCCCAAAAAGAATTTATAAAGGCTGCAAAAGCATTAGGTATTAAAATAAGTCTAACTAAAACTACTCAAACAATTTCAGTGAAAAATTCTCTTATGTCGGTAGATAATTTTATTAAGTCAAACACTAAATTTAATACTTGGAATGACTTTATAGAAAATGCTCAATCTTTTTATAAAGAAGTTCCAAGATTATTACCTAAATCCTACTTAAATGCTAAAATAGCTGAAAGTGGATTTGTAGCAATAGATAACTATGAAGTTTACTGTACTGTATGTAAAAGTAAAATTACCATAAAGAAAGGAACTATTATACCTAAATGTAATTGCAGCCGTTACTCTTCTTATAAAATTTTAGAAATCTTCTAATAACTCTTTTATTTGAAATAATAAAGCTAAATAGTTTAATTTTTTAGCTTCTATATTTTCATTTACTTTTACAGAAAATAATTTACCGTGAATTTTTTTACAGAAATACATTTCATCACAAGAACATATATTAAATTCTGATTCCCCACTACTAAGAAAAACAACATTTTTTCTATTAACTCCATTTTTTACATAAAATCTTTTAATTTCGTGCTTCACTAATTTCTTTAATAATTTAATACTCATAATTTTCTCCTATAATAGTGGTTGTCAACTATTAGTTGCTAACCACTTTAAATTTTTTTAATTTCTTGAATAAAATCGCTATCAATAAACAAAGCACAAGGCTCAAGATAACATTCTCTTTCAACCTTTTTGTATTCAGTTTCTAAAGCTGCAAGAGCTTCGTTTTTACTTGTGAAAGCTCTTAATAAAATTTTCTCCGGAGTTGTGATAATATAAATTGTTCTTTCCATTAAACATCAACTCCAGTAGGAACATTGCAGGCATAGCCTAAAGCTTTTAATTCCTCTATGATGTCAAGAAGTCTGACATCACCGTACTTTTCTACTAATTTTTTTAATTCACTTAGTTTCATAAGATATCTCCTTTATTCACTTTCTAAAATCTCACCAACAAGCCTGCCTAATTCAAAATATTCATCTTCAACAGCTTCTAAAGTTGAAAAAATTAAATTTTCAAATCTTTCAAATTCTTCAAAAGAAAGTTTATTTTCAAGTTCACTAAGCTTAGAAATCAAACTATCTTTTTTTTCTTTTGAATTAAGCTTCAAATATCCTTTCTCTTCCAAAATTCTGACTAATAACATCACTCTTTTACTTTCCATATGCCTAACCTCTTTAAAAATTTTTTATAGTTTTTATAGTGTCTATATTAATCAATATAAAAACTATTTATATTCTTATGATGACATAATAATATAACAAAATGACATTGTCAAGTAATTTTTGGTTATTATAATGACCTCTTAGAGCTTGAAAAAATCTTTTAAATGTATTAGAATAACCGTATAGTACAGTTAAAAGGAGGTATCAATTTGTTAAAAATTAAAATTGGTTATCTTATGGTTGATCATAAGATTAAGAGTATTGCAGAGTTATCAAGAAAGACAGGAATTAACAAAAATACTTTAAAAAAATTAATTGATAATGACAGACCAGAAACATTAACTTTTGAAAATATTTTAAAATTATGTGATTTCTTTAACTGCCGATTATCAGACTTAATTGAGTATTATCCTGAAGAGAAAAATTCTGAGGAGCAATCTTAATTTCTCAATAGTAAAGTCCAGCACCTGCCAAGTGTTAATCTGAACCTCACTATTGAAGAATTAAGAAAGCTCTTTTTTTATTTCTCTTATTTTTGAGATATCTTATTGCCAATGTCCAAGTTTCATAAATTTCCCCCTTTTCTCAGGGAATGGTACCAAAAGTTGTTGAAAGCAATTATTTTTTATGTTATAATTAGTTATAATTTAATAGCGGGTTATTGAAAAATAACTTGTTTAGGAAAAGAGTTACTTTGGTCGGTCGCTCTTTTTTCTTTTTGTCTAATCACTTTTAGAACTCATTTCTCCTAGCTCAAAGAATTCTTTTCTCGTCTTATCCACAAGATCATATATCAAATTTTCAATCTCAATATATGCCTCAGTAGTTAAAACATTTTGAACTCTTCTTAGCCTGCTAAGTAACTTTTCAAGTTCTTTTCCTGACTCGGTTTTTAAATAACCAGCTTCTTCTAATTTTCCTAAATATTCATATAA